>JAFDZJ010000009.1 GCA_018266965.1 Bacteroidota bacterium | reverse complement strand
GTTGAAGTAATTGCTCCAAGCAACTCAGAAGTGAGTAATATTCCTGCAATTTTCAATCAAACCAATATGCAAACTGATGTAGTAACTTCCTTTTTTGGCTGGATATTTCCGGGATCAACATCTGCTATTACTAATACAACTATTAATTATGATGAATACCAATATGCTCCGAACTATCCAAACTGTGCAATACCTTCAAATTGCATATTCGAGCATAATTATTTTTTCTTTTTTGGCTATGGTTTTCCCATGAATTATCAAATAACTAATCAGATTAATTATCTAAAACTGACATTGACCAACAATAGTGGCAACCAAGCAATTTATTACTCTAAAAATTTAGCTACTAGTGAAGTTAAAGAGACTTCTTTTAAAGTATTTCCAAATCCAGTTAAAGATATTTTAAAAATTTCATCAAAGTATTCAACTTTAAATATTGTAGTAACTGACATGAATGGAAAAAAAATAATGAACAAAACAATCAAGAAAAGTACTAATGAAGAGAATTTTGTATTAGATGTTAGTTTTCTGGTTAAAGGAACATATTTGTTAGCAATCAACAATCAATTTACAGCAAAAATAATAAAACAATAAAATATGAATGGGAGCAAAATCAGAAGTTAACGCATTATTTCCTCAACAATAATAGCTGTTGAGTTGGGTTGTTTTTCTACAAAAAGTTGGGATTTATTGCTCATTTCGTCAATTAATTTATTATTACTGTACAACTGTATTACAAAATCACTCAACTCACCTTCATTAGAAAAGGATTTCGCACCTCCAATACCAATAAGAGCATCTGCTTCTGGATTTTTTTTATAATGATTGCCAAACAAAACAGGTTTTCCGAACACCGCAGCCTCCAAAATATTGTGCAAACCCTTGTCATGAAATCCACCACCAACAACAGAAATATTGGCATAAGCATATATCTTGGATAGCAAACCTATACAATCTATTATCAATACAGGGGACTGACAAAAAACTGAAGCATTATCATTATTAAATCCTGAATACAAAACCGCTTGTGGAAATTTGTTTATTAATACCGATACTCTTTTCAAATCATGAGGAGCAATTATTATTTTACAATCCAGATTATTTTGAAGAATATTTTTGGCAATATTTTCTTCGGCTTCCCAAGAAGACCCAAAGACAATGAGTTTTTTATTCATTTTGAAATCGCTGACAAATTCTACAAAATTATCATTATTCTTAATTTGTTTTACCCTGTCAAATCTTGTATCTCCCGTAATAATTCCTTTGGACAAACCAATTTTTTGAGCCAACAAAAAAGATTTTTCGTTTTGATGAAAAAAACAATCAATATTCTGCTGCAATTGCTTTACAAACCATTTCCCATAAGGTTTAAAAAAAACTTGTTTAGGATAAAACAATGCAGAAACCACGAAGGTTTTGCAATTAACACTTTTCAATTCGGCAAGTAAATTGTACCAATACTCATATTTTACAGTGAAAAACATTGCAGGTCGCACAGCTTTCACAAATTGGGAAATCTGTTTTCTATTGTCCAAAGGCAGGTAACAAATAACATCTGCAATTGTGTTTTTTTTCACACAGTTTTCATACCCCGATGGAGAAAAAAAGGTAATTACAATTTTATAATTTGGTAGTTTTTCTTTTAATTTTTCTAGCACTGGCAATCCTTGTTCGTACTCGCCAAGGCTTGCTGCGTGCATCCAAATTACATTGTCTTTTTCGTAAATTTTTCCGAGAATTAACTTCAATGAGTCTTTGCGACCCAAATATCCTTTCTTCAATTTAGAATTAAAAAAAGAACCTATCCTAAAAATTATGGATAATAGAAAAACAAATATGTTGTACAAAATTTTCATTAGGATAAATTATTTTTCAATTTGTTTTTTTTAATTCTTTTAGCAATATAGAAAAATACAAACATCATGATGAACATTAAGACCAATAACACTATTGGCATGAAAAGCTGTGGAGGAATTTTTCCCACAGCTACTTGTGTAATTTCCCAGTCGATGCTGACAAACATTAGTAAACACAACAAGCACAAGGATTGCAAAAACAACTCGGTAAGTTGTGGATTTTCTCGCATTTCATCGGGAATATTGAGTCCTGGAGCATACGGATTTTTGGACATATATTGTAGCAAAAAGAATATCCCGGTGGAAATAATCGGTAGCAAAATAATAGATTTTTTAGAACCGTATCCATCAACATTGCCATCCAAATCAAAATGAATGGGAATAATATTCGGAAGTTTAAAAAAATAAAAAACCACAAAAACCCAATGAAATACTAGGATAATAACATTCAGTACTTTTATTATTAATGAGGTTTTTTGCATTGTCTAAACTTTTTTACATAACAAATAAATATACAATTATCAACAATTACAAGTTGATAGCAATTTGTTTTTTGAAAGCTATTGTAAATCTATTGGTGTATTCAATTGGTATGTTGTAATCGATTGTTGCATTGTGAAACTCCAAAATCCTCTTCACTATCCTTAAACCCAATCCAGAACCTGGAATATTTTGAGAATTTTCACCTCTTGAAAAGGACTGAAACATGGTTTGTTGATCAGCAGATGAAATAGTCTCTCCAAAAGAATCTACATGGACATATACAGTATAGAATGTTTCATGCAACAATACTTCTATATTAGGTTGCTTGGAATATATAGCAGCATTTTTGAATAAATTAACGAAAACAATTTCCAATAAAGACTTTATACCTTTCACGGTAAAAGAAGCTTCGGGAATTATAGATTCCGATACATTAAAATTTAATTTCAAAAAGGGATAATTGATTTCTACTTGTTGGAAAGCATCAAAAACAACCTCATCTATTCGTATTTCTTCGAAGCTGGATTTGTCATTTTGTTCTTCCAATTTTGCCAACAGCAACAGGGACTGGGTAAGTTCGGATAATTGGTAAACATCTTGCAATATTTGGTTGAGTTTTCTACCATCTTCGAAAGAAATATTTTTTTCGGATTTCATATTTTCCAATTGGAAAGCCATCCTAGTAAGCGGAGTTTTTATTTCGTGAGAAGCACTGGAAGTAAAACTTTTCTGTGCCTCGAACACCTTATT
>JAFDZJ010000099.1 GCA_018266965.1 Bacteroidota bacterium | reverse complement strand
TTCCTTTACCTGTAGAAGGTGGAGGTGGTGGAGGTGCATAAGTAGGAGTTTTTACCCCATCTTGATTTTGCAGACCAGTTGTTGTTTCCAATTGTTTGGTAATTGGTGGAGGTGGCGTTTCTATCTTCGGAGCTTTTTTAGGCTCTGGAACCACATTTTGTATTATCTCTTGTTTCGGAGGTTCAACTTTTGGTGGTGGTGGCGGTGGTGGCGTATCCTCTGGCTTTTCAAAGATTTTATCCTCTTGTTTGATGTCTATTAAATCTGCTTTAACTTCCTGTTTTTCAGGTTTAGATAAATTTTTAATCGTTAAATAAATAAGAGGAGTAAAAGCTGCCAAAGCAAACAGAAAAGTACCTAGTAAAAAGGCTTTGGTAAGCATTTTTGGATAGACGGTTCTCAAATCATACGCACCATACTCTTTGTTTCTATGTTCAAAAAGTATTTCGTCTAAATTATTATTATCTGCCATTATTTTTTGTAATAATTAGTTATAATTACTTTGCTGGAGTTGTAGGAGCTGGTCCGCCAACTTTTTTCTCGTAAATAGCTTTTTCCCAAGGTTTCAAATCGGTAACACCGTATTGCTCGTTTTTGGTAATAGCCATTTCGTCGAGTATATCAACAAAGTTTTTGAATACCGCATCGTCCGTAGGCTTTATAATCACTGTGAACAGTTTTTTATCTGCCGCATTGGCTTTTGCTTGCTCTATTACTTTTCTAATTCCATCTCTATCAAAAGTAGTTTCGTTGAGGTTAGCATCTGTAAGAGAAGTATTGTCTTGTTGATGCCAGAATACTCTATTATTTTTACCGATGATTATAGTAATGGAGTTGGAAAGTTTAATCTCTGTATCTGGAGCTTTTTGGTCTTTTTTCGGTTTTGCCGGAAGACCTAGATCCAATACATTGGGTTTGCTAAATGTTGTGGTAAACATAAAGAATGTTATCAAAAGAAAACCCAAATCCACCATAGGTGTCATATCTACTCTTGTACTCTGTTTCTTGGAGCGGACTTTGCCACCCTTTCCACTTTTTTCTTGTACCTGTACTTCTGCCATTTCTTTGGTATTATTGAGGTTTTGTTTCTTGTGAAGTTATAATCCAGAATTTAAGAAATTCTATATCTCTTAAACCTTCGAAAAGACTTTTAATTTTTGGGTATTTGGTATTCACATCACCTTTGATTGCCAATTTGTAATCAGGTTTTACCGCTAGTGATTGTTGTACCCAGTCTATTAATTCTTTTCGTGTACTGTCCATCGGGATACCGGTAGGACTTTTATAATTTTTCTGCTCATCTTCAGGCATATCAAGATAGCCTTTTAGTTTCGACATTGGTACACCTATAGCTTGTACTCTTTGGAAAGATGCTTTTTCTTTGTTATCAAAAGTAAGTCCATATTTCTTTCCCATATTGTCCAAGAGTTCTAGTCTTTCAGAAGCATTTTCTACGGGTTGGAAATAGAATTTTCCGTCCGGAGTTGCATTGATGGTCATAAGACTAGCGTCGGGTAATAATTTTTCCGAAATTGAAGATGGCGGTTTAATCTGCTCGACATCCGGTTTTTTGAACTGGGTGGTCAAGATAAAGAATGTAAGTAGTAGGAACGCAACATCGGTCATTGCGGTCATGTCTACTAATACACCATGTCTTTTTGGTTTGACTTTCGCCATTTGTTACAAATATTTTAAATTAAACTTCTATCAAAATCTTTACAAAAATTATGCAAATTCTTAATTGAATTCTGCAAAAGACTGTTGGATACTCATAGAAATCTCATCGATTTTATAAGTTAGTCCATCGATTTTGGAAGTAAAATAGTTGTACAAGATAATTGCTACCGCAGAAGTACCAATACCCAAAGCAGTGTTAATCAAAGCCTCGGAGATACCTGTTGATAGAGCAGCTGCATCTGGAGTACCTCCTCCGGAACCTAATGCGAAGAACGCCTTAATCATCCCGATTACAGTTCCCAAAAGTGCTACTAGTGTTGCAACAGTACCTAGTGTGGAAAGAATCATCATGTTTTTTTCCAACATTGGCATTTCCAAAGTAGTTGCTTCTTCAATAGATTTATTAAGAGCAATCATTTTTTGTTCTTTGTTCAGGTTGTTGTCTTTGGACAAAGCTTTGTAAGTTACAAGACCTTCTTTCACAACATTTCCAACAGAACCTTCTTGAGCGTCGCACTCATCCATTGCAGCATCAACTTTGTTATTATTCAACAAGTTTCTAACTTTCAATACAAAATTATCCAAGTTACCTTTTCCAGCCGCTCTACTCAACACCATTGCTCTTTCGATAGAAAACACGATAACGGTGATAAGGAAAGTAATCAATACTGGTACGATAACTCCTCCTTTGTAGATAATACCTAGGAAACCATCCGGATGGATATCTTTTCCTTCCACATCTGAAAATGCAACAGACCCAGAACCTAATTTTTCAGCGTCTTTGAAATTACCCGGAGAACCAAGTACGAATAAATAAATAAGTATCCCAACCGCAAGGATTACAGGGATGATGAAAGCTGGGTTAAGTCCTCCCGCTTTTTTAGCAACTAATTGCTCTTCTGTGTTTGAAACATTCATTTCCATATTAAACTAAAATTATATTGTTTTAAATTTTTAAGTCCGTAAAATAAAGTAAAGTTTTTCTTATTTGCAAGTATTTTTTCAAAACTTAATATTTTTTTTCTAAACAAAAATATCATTTTTAATGTAAAATCCACAAAATAAACCCGTTAAATTATCAAATTTATATACGATTTTAATTAAATTTAACATAACAATAAAAAAAACTACTTGGATTAAGCAAATGTTTAATCGCTATATAACTATATTTATTATCTTTTGTGGAACTATAATTATTTTTTTTGGAGTATTACCATCTAAAAGTTGAAGTATTTTTTCTTCTTGAAGAATATTTTTTTCAATTTCATTTTTATCCCAATCGGTTGGTAAACTTAGCTTAAATTTCATTTTCCCATTGATGCTTACAGGATAATCGAAATCGGACTCCTGCAAATAGTCTTCAACAAATACTGGGAAATACTGAAATTCAATACAATTATCATGCCCCAAAAGTTGCCAAAGCTCTTCACAAATATGTGGTGCATAAGGTGAGATGATAACCGCCAATGGTTCAAGGATTTTCCTTTTGTTACATTTTATTTTTTGCAATTCGTTTGCAGCAATCATAAATTGGGAAACCGAGGTATTGAAAGAAAAATGCTCTATATCATAAGAAAATTTCTTGATGAGGGTATGCAAAATCTTGTATTCTTCTTTTGTTGGTTCTTCTTCGGAAACTGTAAACAATTCGCCGTTAAAAAACAAATTATAGAATTTTTTCAGAAATCCATACACACCACTCAATCCTTGCGTATTCCAAGGTTTGGATTGTTCCAATGGTCCAAGGAACATTTCGTACAATCGCAAACAATCTGCTCCATATTCTTCACATATATCATCGGGGTTTACGACATTGTATTTGGATTTGGACATTTTTTCTACTTCTCTTTCGGTAATGTATTTTCCATCTTCCAAAATAAATTCGGCATCATTGAATTCGGCTCTCCATTGTCTGAATTTTTCTATATCCAATTCGTCCGAAGTTCCCTTTAATAAAGAAACATCTACATGAATTTTTTGGGTAGTATAGTTTTTTGCTACATTTTTGGATACAAATTGGTAGGTGTCATCAATCCTGAAAACAAAAGCACTCATTCCCAAAATCATTCCTTGGTTGATGAGTTTTTTGAAAGGCTCTTCTTGGTTGATGTAGCCACGGTCTTTCAAAAACATATTCCAAAATCTGGCATATAGCAAGTGTCCTGTTGCATGCTCGGAACCTCCGATGTACAAATCTACTTGCCCCCAATAATCGGATAAATTTTTCGCACAAAATTCTTGTTCATTTTTAGGATCCATGTATCGTAAAAAATACCACGAACTCCCTGCCCAACCCGGCATAGTGGACAATTCCAACGGGAAAACAGTCTTGTTGTCTATTTTATCTACAGCTACTATTTTCTCATTTGCCTCGTCCCAAGCGTATTCTTTGGCATTTCCCAATGGTGGATCTCCATCTTCTGTGGGTAAATATTTTTCTACCTCCGGAAGCTGCAATGGCAATGCAGAAAAGGGTAATGAATAGGGGAAATCTTCTTTAAAATAAATAGGAACTGGCTCTCCCCAATATCTTTGTCTGGAAAAGATGGCATCTCTTTGTCGGTAATTGATAGTTCCTTTTCCGATATTTCTTTTTTCGATTTCTGAAATTATTTTGGCTTTGGCATCATTATAATGAAGGCCGTCTAAAAATCCTGAATTGATACATACAGAATCTTTGGAATCGTAAGATTCTACTTGTACATCATTTTCATTTTCGATTACATTTAGAATTTCCAAACCAAATTTTTTCGCAAAACGATGATCTCTTTCATCGTGTGCCGGAACTGCCATCACTGCACCCGTTCCGTACCCCATCAATACATAATCTGATATGTAGATTGGAATATTTTTTTGGGTAAATGGATTAATGGCGAATGCTCCGGTAAAAGCTCCTGTAGTAGATTTTACATCGGACATTCTATCTCGCTCCGACTTTTTAGATGTTTGCTGAATGTAATTTTCAACTTCTTCTTTTTGTTCAAGAGTTGTGATTTTTTTTACCAGAGGATTTTCCGGTGCCAATACCATAAAAGTAGAACCGAAAATAGTGTCGGGTCTGGTTGTGAAAACTTCTATAAAGTTGTCGGTTGATGGTTGATGGTTTTCGGTAGTGTTGTTAGATGACAATCCGTCTATCAAAAATTGAACTGTTGCACCTTGGGATTTTCCAATCCAATATTCTTGGGCATCTTTTAGAGGTTGTGGCCAGTCAATATTTTGCAAACCTTGTAATAATCTTTCGGAATAGGCGGTAATTCTCATACTCCACTGCATCATTTTCTTTTGGAAAACCGGAAAACCACCTCTTTCGGATTTCCCGTCTTTTACCTCATCATTTGCTAATACCGTTCCTAATCCCGGACACCAATTAACAGAGGTTTCAGCACGAAAAGCCAATCTGTAATTCAATAAAATATCTTGTTGATCCAATTGGGAAGCGGTATTCCATTCTTCTGCCGAAAAATTAAGAACTTCATTTTGAGCAGCATTTAGATTTGAGCTACCCAATTTTTCAAAATGAGAGATAAGAGAAGTTATTGGTTCGGCTTTGTTGGAATCCAAATTGTACCACGAATGGAAAAGTTCAATAAAAATCCATTGAGTCCATTTGTAATAATTGGCATCGGAAGTCCTTATTTCTCTTGACCAATCGAAGGAAAAGCCCAACCTTTTTAGTTGTTCTTCATACCTATTAATATT
>JAFDZJ010000098.1 GCA_018266965.1 Bacteroidota bacterium | reverse complement strand
TTTCCCGCTCTTTTTATTTTGGTCATAGCATCGGTAAGGTTGTTTACAATTTGGGAAACATTTGCCATGATGATTATTTTTTCTGGTAATCTTGTGGAGTCGTAGTGTTGTATATTGTTATAGGAGAGTACAATTTTCCCATCATAAGCAATAAGAAATTCGCAAGTAATAAAAGCGGCATTGTTATTAGTCCTAAGGTCTTTGGTGTATGGAACATTCACAACATTAAGGAAATTTACCAAATCTTCGTCCCAACAATACAAGGAGTTTATACCTTCTATCTTTATTATTTGGTTAAGGGTTTGTAGTGCTTCCGCTTCGTCCGAACAATAATTGAAAAAACCTCCGGAATGGGTAAACAATTGGGCAAATTTGTAATCCAAATCAGCGTTTTTCAACTGATCTCCTAGTTTTACCAAATTTTGCTCCGATGTTTCATCGGGTTGGTTCAATATTTTATTGACAAATTTCTTGAAAAAGCTCAATGTAGGTTCTGTTATTTATACTATTAGACAAAAGTAAAAAATATAATTCTTACAACGAGCATTTAGCAAAAAAAAAGTGTATTCTCATGAAAGAAAATACACTTTGTTTATTATTATACCAATTTACTCTTTGGGTAAAGGTGTTTCTGTGTTACTGGTTTCTTTGGTTTCGGGGATATCCGAATCTTTTTTTGTTTCAGAATCCTCTATGTCTGTTAGTGGTTTTTCTGTAAGTTCTGGATCCCAAGCTCTTTTTCCAAAGATTTCTTCTAAATCTTCACGGAAGATAACTTCTTTTTCCAATAGTTTTTCTGCCAAAGCATGTAATTTGTCCGAATGTTTGGTCAAAATATCCAAAGCTCTTTGGTATTGATTTTCTATAATTGCTTTTATTTCGGCGTCTATTTTTTTTGCGGTTTCTTCGGAATAAGGTTTGCTGAAGCTATATTCCGACTGCCCGGAACTATCGTAGTAAGAAATATTTCCGATGTTTTCGCTAAGCCCATAGATAGTTACCATAGCCTGTGTTTGTTTGGTTACTTTTTCTAGATCAGACAAAGCACCGGTAGAAATATTTCCAAAAATTGTTTGTTCGGCAGCTCTTCCTCCAAGTGTTGCACACAGTTCGTCCAACATTTGTTCGGTAGTGGTAAGTTGTCTTTCTTCTGGCAAATACCAAGCAGCTCCCAAAGATCTTCCTCTAGGTACGATAGTAACTTTTAATAAAGGTGCGGCGTGTTCAACTAGCCAAGAAATGGTTGCGTGTCCTGCTTCGTGGTAAGCTACTCTTCTCTTTTCAGATGGTTTTATAGCTTTGTTTTTCTTTTCTAATCCACCGATTATTCTATCCACGGCATCTAGAAAATCTTGTTTGGTAACACTATCTCTATTGTTTCTGGCTGCAACAAGTGCTGCTTCGTTACAAACATTGGCAATATCTGCACCAGAAAAACCAGGAGTTTGTTTTGCTAAAAATTCTTTATCGACATCGTTATTTAATTTTATCTTTGCTAGATGCACTTCAAAAATTTCTTTTCTTTCATGCAATTCTGGTAAATCTACATATATGGATCGGTCGAATCTTCCCGCTCTCAACAATGCTTTGTCCAAAATATCAGCTCTATTGGTGGCGGCCATAATGATAACATTGGTGTCGGTGCCAAAACCGTCCATTTCTGTAAGTAGTTGGTTGAGAGTGTTTTCTCTCTCGTCATTTCCACCGGTAATATTTTTTCCACCTCTAGCTCTACCTATGGCGTCGATTTCGTCTATAAAAATAATTGCAGGTGATTTGGCTTTGGCTTGTGCAAACAAATCCCTAACTCTAGATGCACCTACTCCTACAAACATTTCAACAAAATCCGAACCGGAAAGTGAAAAGAAAGGTACTTTTGCCTCACCTGCTACTGCTTTTGCCAAGAGTGTTTTACCTGTTCCTGGAGGACCTACAAGCAATACTCCTTTTGGTATTTTACCGCCTAATCGGGTATATTTTTCAGAATTTTTAAGAAAATCAACAACCTCTTGTACTTCTTCTTTTGCTCCTTCTAGCCCTGCAACATCTTTGAAGGTTACTTGTATTTTGTCTTTATCATCAAATAACTTTGCACGGGATTTCCCAATACTGAATATTTGTCCACCAGCTCCACCAGGACCTGCCATTCTTTTGAAGAATATATAATAAATCAAAAACATAATACCAAACCAAATGGCTGCTTGTATCAATATTCCTTGCATTTCGGTACCCTTTTCGGAAAGTTCCATTTGTGTTGTTACGGTAGGATTGGCGGTTTTGAAATTGTCAAATTTTTGTTGGAAATATTGCAAATCACCATATCTGAAAGAGTAATCTGGCTTTGGAGCCATGTCCATTCCTGGCAATAAATTGGTAGGTTGGTTTTTGGTTACTACTGATGCTTTTGCCTCTTTTGTCAAGAAAACATCGGCTTCTTTGGCGTCTGTATAGGTTATTACTTCTTTTACTTTGCCCTCTTTCATTAGGTTGAAAAAAGCTTCTTCGTTGATGGTTTTTGCATCGGACTGTCCCATAATATTTTTCCCAAAAAAGAAAAATAAAATTACGACTATTGCTATTGGAAAAAACCAATTGAATCCCTTATTGTTCATTATTTATGTCAATTAATAGAGTTTAAAAAAAAAATTAATCTTCGATTTTTGTGATTTCTGCATCACCCCAAAGTTCTTCGATTTCATAGTATTCTCGGACTGGTTTTTGGAATATATGGACTACAATGGAAACATAATCTACCAATACCCAAGTTGCTGTTTCCAATCCTTCTACATGCCAAGGTCTTTCTTTGAGATCATTTCTTACCTTTTTTTCGATGTTTCCGGCAATTGCCGAAACTTGTGTGTTGGAGTTGGCACTACAAATTATAAATGCGTCTGCAACAGAATTTTCTATTTTTGTAAGGTCGAAAAGTAAGATGTCTTCGCCTTTAGTATCTTGTATTGCTTCAATTATTTTTTCTA
The DNA here is from genome assembly GCA_018266965.1 of Bacteroidota bacterium. Lineage (GTDB taxonomy): Bacteria > Bacteroidota > Bacteroidia > Flavobacteriales > Weeksellaceae > Amniculibacterium. The sequence continues at coordinate 3,894 of JAFDZJ010000098.1, read as the reverse complement.
CCAAAGCTTGTTTTTCTAGAGTCTTAATCATTAAAAAAATTATATAATTTGCAAATTTATTGTTTTTAATTTACTTTAACCTTATTTTTAGGGCATCAAACTCATAAAGTTTTCTTAAATGAACCCACTTATTAGGCTTATAGAATGTGAATCTACAAATTCCGAAATCCTGAATTACCTAGACAACTTGTCGGATGGGATTGTTTCTCTATATACAGGTAACCAAACAAAAGGCAGAGGGCAATATGGTAATGTTTGGCAATCTGGAAAAGAGCTTAATCTATCATTCAGTATGGCAGTTTGTTGCAAGTCCATTTCTATTAGCGATATAGCTTTCAATTTTCATACCGCAGTGCTTACAAGAGAATTTATTGACAAATTGTCGGAGGAATATGTTGCTATAAAATGGCCTAATGATTTAATAATGAAAAATAAAAAAATTGCAGGTCTTTTGGTTGAAAAAATAAAATTGAATAATAGGGAATATTACATTTTTGGTGTGGGTATCAACTTGCTTCAGGTGGATTTTGGTACATTAACATCTGCTGGTTCTATCTACTCTCAATCTGGTGTGAAATTGGAAATAGATTATTTCGCAAATGAATTTCATCAATATTTGTCCAATCATATATTCAATGCAAATGACAAAGAAATCCTAAATAGCCTCAATCATTTTCTGTTTAGAAAAAATAAAATTTCTGTTTTTGAAATTAATAATTCAAGACAAAATGGCATAATTACAAAAGTGGATAATGATGGTTTCCTAGAAATTGAATTAGAGAAAGATGGGCTGAAAAAATTCACTTACAAAGAAGTGAAATTACTTTATTGATTGGCTCTTTTTATGTATAATATCAGTGCTAATGGAGCAAATACAATATTGGGTAACCACATGGCAAGAAGTGGAGTGATTGTTTTGTTTTCTGCTACCACTTTTAGGGCTTCGAATGAGAATACGAATATGAATGCCAAAGCGATACCTATGGCGAGGTTCATACCTAGTCCTCCTCTTTTCTTTTGGGAAGAAAGGGATAGTGCCAAAAAGGTAAGTATGACAACAGATGCAGGCATGGAGGTCCTTTGATAGAGTTCGTTGAGGTAGGTGTTGAGGTTTCCGTTTCCTTTTTCTTTTTCTCTTTGTATGAATTTTAGTAATTCCGGTGTTGTTTTGTTTTGTCCTAATAATTGGTCTGGAAACAATTCTTCCGGAGGATGTCCAAAGCTAATGTCTTTTATATTTCCTTCGGATAATTTTTCGGTATCATCTTTATAGATAGTTTTTTCTTGAAAATTACTCAAAGTAAATTTTTTATTATGGACATTCCAATAAGCTTCGGCAGCTGTAAGCTGATAGGTCATTTTTTTGTTTTTGTCAAACTTTTGGTAACTAAGTCCGGTGCCTCTTTTTTCTTTCTTGTTATAACTCGCAAAAAAAACATATTCATGAAGGTTAATTTGTGCAGAAACAGGGCTGCTTCCGAGGGTTTTTTCCTTATTGGCTTCGTTGTAGGTGTAGGCTTCCAGAGCATTTTTTTTAATATTTGCCCAAGGTAATACGAAGTGATTGATACATAAACAGATTAATCCAATAAATACAGAGGTGTAAAGATAGGGCTTGGCAAATCTATGGAAACTTGTCCCACTGCTAATGATGGCTACAATTTCGGTGTTATTTGCCATTCTAGAAGTGAAATATATAACCGATATGAAGATAAGTATCGACATAAAAGTCATGATGAGGTAGATAATCCAATAAGGATAGTAGTGGAGTAAGAAATAGGTAACTGTGAAACCACTTCTTTCTATCCTAGGCGATTTTTCTTGTACATCTATTACCAGTACTACTATGGACAATAGCAATAGCATGAAACCAAATGTTCCTAGGTATTTTTTTATGATATAGCGGTCAATAATTTTCATTAAACAAAACTCAAAAAAAGATTAGCGCCTTTGTTTTAATATTGGGACAATACTGTTTTTCCACTCGTAGAAATCCCCAGCCAAGATGTGTTCTCTTGCCACTTTTACCAAGTCCAAATAAAAAGCAAGATTGTGTATAGATGCAATTTGTTTTCCTAGGTATTCTTTTGAAACAAACAAGTGTCTTACATAGGCTTTGGAGTAATGAGAATCTACAAAACTAGTTCCCAATTCGTCGAGAGGAGAAAAATCTTTTTTCCATTTTTCATTTTTCATATTCATGACACCTTGCCAAGTAAATAGCATTGCGTTTCTAGCATTTCTTGTTGGCATAACACAATCCATCATATCTATACCAAGTCCTATACTTTCCAAAATATTCCAAGGAGTTCCTACACCCATCAAATATCGTGGTTTGTCTTTGGGCAAAATATCTGTTACCTCGTTGGTTATTCTGTACATTTCCTCTTCTGGTTCTCCAACAGATAATCCGCCAATGGCATTTCCTTCGGCGTTTTGTTCGGAAACAAATTCTGCGGACATTTTTCTAAGATCAGAATAAGTTGAGCCTTGCACAATTGGGAATAACCTTTGCTTGTGGTTGTAGATTTCTGGGTTTTCTTCTGTCCATTTTATACATCTTTTCAGCCAACGATGTGTCATTTCCATCGACTCTTTTGCCAGGTTGTAATCGCAAGGATATGGGGTGCACTCATCAAAAGCCATAAATATATCTCCACCAATTTGTCTTTGTATTTCCATGGATTTTTCGGGTGAAATAAAATGGTAGCTGCCATCGATATGCGATTTGAATTTTACGCCTTCCTCTGTCATCTTTCTTGTGTTGGCAAGAGAAAAAACTTGGTAACCTCCGGAATCGGTAAGTATTGGTAAATCCCAATTCATGAATTTGTGCAATCCACCAGCTTCTTGCATTATATCCATTGTAGGACGGAGATAGAGGTGGTAAGTGTTTCCTAGTATTATTTGGGCTTTTATATCGTCTTTTAATTCTCTTTGGTGTACTGTTTTTACCGATGCAACAGTCCCAACAGGCATGAAAATAGGGGTCTGTATCGTGCCGTGATCGGTGTGTACAAAACCTGCTCTGGCTTTGCTTTCGGATGTTTTCTCAATTTCAAAAAAAGGCTTCTTCATTATTGTAACTTCTGTATTTTTATAGTATCTTTTGATGTCTTTTCTAATTTGTCTAAAATGTATTTTTTAGAATTTGGATTGTTTTCGATGATGATGTCTTGTGCATCTTGATAGATTCCGTTAATGGATTTGTCCAAAATGTAATACTGGTAACTATCTACAAAGTCTTTTCCTTTGATGTTTCTTTTTTGTAAAATATATCTTGTCCCGGCTTCTATGTTACCGCTTGGGTTGATGTAGGTCAATTGGTCATTGAGTGCTAAATCTGCCAATATATTTGCCATTTCATTTTTAGGAATAAGGTTTTTTGGTTTGTCCATCAAATGTTGGCAGGAAAAAAATGAGAGCAATATGACTAAAACAAGTTTTTTCATAGTTTACCAAAAATAGATTTTAATTTTAAATTGAGTACCCCAAAAATGGCTTCACTGATAATTCCTCCATTCATTTTGCTCTCTCCCAATATACGATTGGTAAATACAATCGGGACTTCAACAATTTTGAATTTCTTTTTATATGCTCGAAATTTTATTTCTACTTGAAAACCGTATCCTTTTAATTTTATTTTTTCTAAACCTATTTCTTCCAAAACCCTCCTAGAAAAACAAACAAATCCCGCTGTAGTGTCGTGGATAGGTATTCCTAATACAAGACGAACATATTTGGATGCGAAGTAAGAAAGTAAGACCCTTCCCATTGGCCAATTGACTACATTCACACCATTGGAGTATCTGGAGCCTACTGCCATATCCGCTTTTGTACAAGCTTCAAAAAGCCTGATTAAATCGTTTGGATTATGAGAGAAATCGGCGTCCA
>JAFDZJ010000097.1 GCA_018266965.1 Bacteroidota bacterium | reverse complement strand
GTAAGACAAAGCACCTTTGTCGGACAATGTTTTTACAATTTGAGCAACGGTAGAAGCTTTCTGACCGATTGCTACATAGATACAATATACAGGTTGTCCTGCATCAAAAAATTCTTTTTGGTTGAGGATAGTATCAATAGCAACAGTAGTTTTACCGGTTTGTCTATCTCCAATGATAAGTTCTCTTTGTCCTCTTCCTACCGGGATCATAGAGTCGATAGCAACAATACCTGTTTGCAATGGTTCGTTTACTGGTTGTCTGAAAATTACTCCTGGTGCTTTTCTTTCCAATGGCATTTCATATAAATCTCCTTCAATAGGACCTTTTCCATCAATTGGATTTCCTAGGGTATCTACAACTCTTCCCAACATACCTTCTCCAACTTTTATGGAAGAAATTCTATTGGTTCTTTTTACTGTATCTCCTTCTTTTACAAGTTTGGACTCTCCTAATAGTGCAACACCAACATTGTCCTCTTCCAAGTTCAATACGATACCTTCTACTCCGGAATTGAATTTTACCAATTCTCCGTACTGTACTTTATCTAGACCGTAAACTCTTGCGATTCCGTCCCCAATAGTCAGTACCGTTCCTACTTCTTCTACATTGGATTGTGTGTCGAAGTTGGCCAACTGTTGTTTTAAAATAGCTGATACTTCAGCCGGATTTATTTCTGCCATTGTATGGTTGTTTTTTCTTAATTTAAATTAAATTCTTTTTTTAAATGGTTGAGTTTGGATTTTACAGATGCGTCTATTTGCAAATCTCCAACTCTTAATATATACCCTCCCAAAAGTTCGGTATTGATAATCGTTTGCACATCAAACTTATTGTTATGATTAACAATAGAAGTGGATTTCAGGATTGCATCTATATTGCTTGGGGAAAGTTCCGTTGCAGTAGTAAGTGTTATCCTTTGTATCCCGTTGATATCTTCAACTTTGTTAATGAATTCTTGTGCTATATTTTTCAGTTGAGCTTCTCTTCCGTGTTTTATTACAAGACGGATGAAATTTTTGGAACCTTCTGAAAAGCTAGAAAATATTAGATTAGCTGTTTCCTCTTTCTTTTTAGCATCTACAAAAGGAGTTACTAAAAAAGAATTGAGTTCTTTAGATGAATTTAAAATAGAAATTACTGATTTCATTTCATCAAACACTTGGGATACAGTATTATTTTCATTGGAAAACTCCAACAAACCTTGTGCGTATCTTTTTGCTACTTTTGATACCAACATCTTAGTTCAAATTAGATTTGTTAAGTATGTTTTCTACCAAAGTATTTTGGGCATCATTGTTGTCCAATTTTTGTTTTAAAATTTGTTCTGCTATATTGATGGATAAAGCACCAATTTGAGATTTTATATCGGACATTGCAGCAGTTTTTTCAGCTTGTATAGATGCTTTGGCTTGTTCTATAAGTTTGTCGCCTTCGGATTTGGCAACATCTTTTGCATCGCTAACGATTTTATCTTTTATTTCCCTTGCTTCTTTTAGGATAATATCTCTTTGATTTTTAGCATCACGGATGATATTTTCATTTTCAGCTTTTAGGTTTTGTACTTCTTGTTTTGCCAATTTCGCTTGGTTAAGAGCATCTACAATAGAAACTTCTCTATCGTGCAAAGCGGTTGTAATTGGTCCCCACGCAAACTTTCCTAATACGAAAAGTAGGATTAAAAAGATAACTGTTTGTATGATAAACAATCCAGATGAAAATTGTTCTAATAACTCTCCCATAATATTATATAGTTATATTTTTTACTTAATTTTTTTATTAATTTTAAAAAAATCATCAATCGTAACCAACCGTTTCCGATTGATGATAATTTACTAAAAATCTTAGTTTACTGCAAACAAAGCAGCAAATGCAAGACCTTCTACTAGTGCAGCAGCAATAAGCATTGCTGTTTGTAGTTTTCCAGATTGTTCTGGCTGACGAGCCATACCTTCTAGAGCAGCAGCACCGATTTTACCGATACCTAATCCTGCTCCGATTACTACTAAACCTGCACCTACTAGTTTTGGAATTTCCATAATATATAATTTAAAAAATTAGTTTCTTGTTTTTATTTATTTTTATTTAGTGCATTGCACCTTCTTCTCCTTCGTGTCCGTGTTCTTCATTTGCCATACCGAAATATACCGCTGACAACATTGTGAATATATATGCTTGTAAGAAAGCCACCAATACTTCTAGTAAATACAATACAAATGTAAGTACCGGGAATGCTACTCCTGCGATTACATTTTTGAAATAATAGATCATTGCAATCAAAGACATTACTACTATGTGTCCTGCCGACATATTAGCAAAAAGACGAATAAGCAATGCAAAAGGTTTGATAAACATACCGATAATTTCTATTGGCATCATCACTATTTTCATAGGCCAAGGTAATCCTGGCATCCAAAATATGTGTCCCCAATAGTTTTTGTTGGCAGTAAATTGAGTGATTAGAAATGTGAACATTGCCAAAGCTGTTGTAATGGCTATGTTTCCAGTTACATTGATACCAAATGGTGTTAATCCGAATATATTTAAAAACAAAACGAAGAAAAATATTGTTAGTAAATATCCTAAATATTTTCCATGTTTTGCTCCGATATTTGGTTTAGCGATTTCATCTCTAACGAACAATACCAATGGCTCGAATAATTT
>JAFDZJ010000096.1 GCA_018266965.1 Bacteroidota bacterium | reverse complement strand
GGATCATTTGATTTTAAAAGAAAATATATTTTTAGAAAAATTAAATGTTGCTTTTGGTTTGGTGGAGAAAAAAGACTATTTAATAACCTTGGGAATAACACCAACCAGACCGGATACCGGATATGGATATATACAATTTGTCGAGAAAAAAGACGAAGATTACTTCAAGGTAAAAACATTTACTGAAAAACCAAATTTGGAATTTGCAAAAACTTTCATTGAAAGTGGTGATTTTCTTTGGAATGCAGGAATTTTTGTTTGGAGTGCAAAGTCCATATTACATTCATTTGACTTGTACCTAACCGATATGGTGCAAGAGTTTGACCATTGCGAATACAACTCCGAAGGCGAGAAAAAGTGTATTGAAACTATCTACCCAAAAGTAGAAAAAATATCGATTGACAATGGTATTTTGGAAAAAGCAAAGAATGTATTTGTGATACCGGCAGACCTAGGTTGGAGTGATCTTGGTACTTGGACTTCGGTATTTGAAAACGCCAAAAAAGACAAGGAAAACAATACGCTGAACTCCAAATATATACAAACATACCATTCCAAAGGAAATGTAGTTAGAATAAAAAACAAAAACAAAGCAGTAATAATAGATGGTCTGAAAAACTATATTGTTGTCGATACCGACAAAGCATTACTCATCTGTCCAAAAGAGAATGACCAAATAATAAAAGACTATGTTAATGACCTCAAAACACAAAAAAAAGGTGAAAAATTCATGTAATATTATTTTGAAAAGTTCTTTGGTATTTTCTTTTTTAATGATTTTTGGGTGGAATAATGCTCAAGAAAAAAAGATATTCGAACATACCTATACTTTATTTAAAGATATAAAACCGAATGAAAAATTGGATTATTGGGCAGTCTATTTTTTTGATGGAGATAATTTCCAATTGCTAAAACAAGTTGGAGCAAAAAAGGATATTGAAAAATCTGAAAATGGTTTTTTAAAATCTTCTGCAGACAATTCCTACTACTACATCATTACTGATAAAGCAGGGAAAAAAAATATGATTACCGATGACGCAGGTTTAAAAAAATTCATAGGAAAAATAGACAATGTACAGGAAGTCACCATCTTGTTGTTATTAAAAGGATATTTCATTGATGAAGAATACCAAAGTATAGCAGGAAACTATTCGGAAGACAAAGAAAATTATTACCTCCATTTGGGACAAATCTCATCTGAAAATTGTCCATTCGCCAAACAATCAGTGTCAATTACTATTGATAAAACTACCGGAATAGAAACAAAAACAGATGTGGGTAAGGTATATTTTGAGAAATACAGAAAAGAGTGTAAAAACAATCCACACCAACAATACAAGCTAAATATAAAAAAACAACAGTAGTAATTTCTATTTTAATATTTGTGCAGAATGATTTTTGGTTTCAACCTTTTCTATAACTTCTACACAAATCCCATTTTCATCAAATATAAAAGAGGTTCTTACAATTCCCATAAATTCTTTTCCCATGAATTTTTTCAATTGCCAAACTCCAAATAATTCGCAAATTTCTTTGGTTTCATCGGCAATCAAATCAAAAGGAAAGGAAAATTTTTCTTGGAATTTTTTTTGATTTTTAATAGGATCCGCACTAATGCCTAATATTTCATATCCTGCAGATTTCAAAGCATGATAGTTTTCGGACAAATTACAAGCCTCGGCAGTACAACCGGGAGTATTTGCTTTGGGGTAGAAAAATATCACTAATTTTTTTCCTAGATAATCTTTGGAGTTTATTAATTTATCATCTTGATTTTTCCCTATAAATACAGGAATATTTTCGCCTACTTTTAACATAATATTTAAGTTTTATCAAAGTTAAAAAAAATAATAATCTCTATGGGAAAGATTGGGTATTTTTGTGATGAAAAATATCTACTAAATGACAAAAAAACAAAGAGCAAAAATAATAATAGAAGAGTTGGAAAAATGTTTTCCTGTAATCGAAATACCATTAAATCATAATAACCCTTACGAATTATTGGTAGCAGTTGCCCTTTCTGCACAGACTACCGATAAAAAGGTAAATGAAATTACACCAAAATTATTTTCAGTAGCAGGTACTCCCAATAAAATGGCAAGATTAGAAGTTGCAGAAATCAAAGAACTTATAAAAGAAATTGGTCTTGCAAATACCAAAGCCAAGAATTTAAAAAAAATGGCAGAACAATTACTAGAAAATCACAATGGTAATGTTCCACAATCGTTTGAAGAATTAGAAAAATTAGCTGGTGTGGGACACAAAACTGCTTCGGTAGTGATGAGTCAAGCATTTGGAATCCCAGCTTTCCCTGTGGACACCCATATCCATAGATTGATGACCCAATGGAAAATGACATCAGGAAAGAATGTTGTGGAAACCGAGAAAGATGCAAAAAAAATATTCCCAAAAGAACTGTGGAATAAACTGCATATACAAATAATTCTGTATGGTAGAGAATATTCTCCTGCAAGAGGAAAACAAAAAGATTATATTACTCCTCTGCTATTTGCCAAATAATTAATGCCCTTTTTTCAGGTAGTATATTTGTACAAAACAAATTACAACATTGGGTATGATTACTGGCCAATACATTGCCGAAATTTGCCCTTCTCCTTTTAACACTCCATAAAAAACAAATAACAAACAACCAATAAAATTGATTATTCTTATCTTTTTCAAGTCTTTCATTAAAAAGCTTATTACGATAAAGAATGAAGCGAGATAGCCAAGAATATCCGCCAAAGAAGTACCCATAATTTCAAATATTTTGGTAAACCTAATACTTTTTATTCTAAAACAAAAATTTCACTACATATTTTCAATAAAAAAGACCCTTCAGTTTTCTGAAGGGTCTTTATTTATTAAATCAATAGATTACTCTTTTATGAATTTTTTCTGAGCAGTTTCTCCATTATTATCAACATCGATAATATAGACACCACTGATCAAAGAGTGCATATTAATTTTATTAGCAATGATAACACCGGATTTCACAATTCTTCCAGCACTGTCGTAGATTTTGTATTTAGCACCATCTTTTACTTTGGTGATATTAAGTACATCTTTAACAGGGTTAGGGAATATATTGATGCTGTTCGGGTCAAGTACATTGTTCATTGGAGGTTCGATAATCAAGACTTTGTAGTCTTCCACTTCACCATTGTCGAAATCGGAACAAGGCGAAGGCAATCCATCTCTTCTCATTGCAACTCTCATCAAAATATACTTATCATCAGTGATACTTACATAAGCATTAGTAGGTACATTGAATGTAGCCGTGATAGGAGTTGTTTGGTTAGGTGGAGATTGAACAATCATTTCAGATGCTTCGAATATTCCATTTCTGTTGAAATCTATCCATACTCCGATTGCCTCATTATAGGTTGTTGAAGCCCATTTTTTAGCAACAGAAATTTGGTTATTACTAGTTCCTTTGTACAATCTTATCAAAGTAGCAGGGTTAGCAATGAAACTAGAATAATTGGTTGGTCCAGAATCGTTACTCATAGTAACTCCATTAGAGTTTTTCACAGTAACATTAGAAATATATTCCGATGAAGAATTATGCGATGTTTGATCACAATATACTAATGATGAAGTTGTGAAAAGGTACAGAGGAGAGAAGTTTCCAGGAGTACCACTACAAACATTTGCTACTTGCACTTCATATTGTGTATTCTCTGAAAGTCCTGTAAATGTATATGTACTCACATTACTATTCAAAGTATTCCACATCATGGCACCTACTTTTCTTATTCTAATGATATATGTAGCACCT
>JAFDZJ010000095.1 GCA_018266965.1 Bacteroidota bacterium | reverse complement strand
TTAATAATATTTGTTTTGTAGGAAATGAATTTATAATAAAACTTTAACTCCTCTGCTTTACTTGATTCTCCATCAAGAGTTAAATAAAGTATTGTGCTTTCAGGAGCAAAATTGTAATATCGAAGCAATTGGTTTTTTTGTTCTGTAGCAAATATTTTATTCTCAATAAGGAAGGCTTGATTTCTTCCATTTTTAACATAAATATCAATTCGTCCGCCTTCTGTTGAATCTTCATTTATTTTCCCAATCGGCATTTCTTTAAAACTTTGAACACCATCTAAATCAAATAAAGGAATATCAATCAAATTTACAAATAATCCTAATGGTGCATTTCCTAAACCATGTTTACCTCTTGGATCCAATAAATCAGCAATGATTGCAGAATGTGTCAAAACCTCATCAGATTCTCTGGAAAGTAAACTGAAAAGATTATAATCAACTGAGGTTTCTGATTTCTCTTTTTCATATTGGTTTACAATATTTTCAATTTCTTTTAAAAATTCAAATTTCTCCATTTCTTATTTCTTTAAATTATCCATTCCTTTTTGTAGAAAACTCAAATATTCATTCCGAACAGATTTCGGTTCAATAACTAAAATTCGTTGGGCGTGCGTTAATAATTCTTGGTAAAAATCATAAGTCGGAACCAGGTTTAATTCTACTTTAAGTTCATTTTGATTATCAGCCAAAATCTTTTGTGTGTGATGAATGGGAAGTGACTTCACATACATTCCTTGCCAAGGCTCGAAAGACAATGTTATACGAGTAGGTTTTTCATCTAATGTTGAAATAATTCCGAATGAATTTTCGAACATCGCTTCTATATTTACTTCTTGCCTTTTAAAAGATGAATTTGATAATTCCAAATCTGAAATCCTATCTATTCCAAAGGTTTTCAGAAAGAAATCTTTATCATCTCTTTCATTGGCGATAAGATACCAACGGTTTCTAAATTCCTTTAAAGCATACGGTTCTACCACTTTCTTTCTCGGCACACCTTCCCAATGTTTGGTATATTGAAAACTGATTATTTTCGAATTTTTAATAGCGTGAATAATGCCTTCCAGATTTTGCAAACCGGAAGCTTGGCGTTTTTCGAAATGCATTATTTTATCGTAATTAGCCGTTTGTTTATAGGCATTTACCAAAAGTAGATTATCAAAAATCGTTTGATCCGAATAATCATCGATGTCATTCACTATTTGATAGGACATTGTTGAGCGTTTGAATTTTATTTCAATTCCCAACAATTCTTCCATAATTTTACGATCTCGTTGAAATGTTTTTTCACTAAAAGACAATTCGCCTTCGGAATCTCGATAATTTTTTTCTTCCAAATGTTTTAGAATTTCATCAAATGATGCACCTTTCACCTTACCTTTCAGATAGTTCACTACATTCATCAATCGTAGTAATTGATCTCTTTTTGCCATTGTTCTCATTTTTATAAGACAAAGCTAAGATACTAAATGGACAAATGATGACCAATAACTATTTTATTATTTTTAAAAAATAATTTTCATCACTTATCAATAACTCAATTCTCAATCGAATATCTGGTTCCGATGGATCTTTTCGGCACAATTCATCAATAAGAGTTGTATTTATTATTTGAATCTAGAAAATAAAAAAAATAATTAATGGCAGTTATTTTTAATTAGAATGTTCGTTTTTTTCAACTTTTAATAGGGTCATAATTTGATTCATATAGATTAAAAGAATAAATCCAATTAAAATTTTAATACCACTTGCAAACCAAAAAAGATTTGTGTTTTCATTATTTATTTGAAGCTCTTTAACATTACTATTAAATTGGAAAATCATTTGACCTAAAAAAATTGGTATATTATTGATAATTAAGATACCACCAATTATTATCATTGATATCTTGATAATTTCAGTTTTGTTCAATTCGGAAAAGTTAATATCATTTGTTTCAAAATTTTTATCAAGTTGAAGAAGTTTTACCAAAGAGTTGGACTTAAATATCAATAAAACAAAAATGCCTACGACAATTATTAATGTTATTAAAACCCAAAATATGTTATACACATTTATGTTGGAGAGAGCAAAACCGATATTGCTTGGCAAGACAGAAAACACTGAAGTTATGAGTGAGTAAAGTCCGAAAATTTTTATTATTAGTATGAAAAAATCTTTTTTGGTCATATAAAGTTTAATTCTAAATTTAGTCTAATGTTTTTAATATAATATACACATACCTGTTAATTAATAATATTTTGTAATCTCATTCGAAATACAAATAAAGTACAAACATATTCAAAATTCTACAAAGTTTCAATGATACTCTACTACTATTTCTAAAATTCTGGCCTTGTAAACTATGTTGTTAGGAAGTATTATAAACAAGTGAAAATATCTGCAAAAATCGAAAATTATTATTCCTCACAAAATTGATATTCTGTTAATCTTTGCTCCCCAAATTTAGTTAAGACACCTTGTTCAACTGCCCATTTCAAATCTCGACTTGCAGTTGGTGCAGAAATATTTTTAAAATACTGCATATAGTCTTTTCTACTAAATTTATTCTTGCCTATTTTTTCTTTTAATAACTGTATTCTATCTGCTGTATGAAGGGTAATTGATTGAGATTGTAATAGCTCGGTCAATGCTTCTAAAATAATCCCCAACATAAATTCTATAAACGGGGTTGAATTACCTTTTTTATCGGATTCTGAAAGATTTGCATAATACTCAACTTGTTTTTGCTTTATTAAACTTTCAATAGGTAAAAATTCAAAAACTGGATATTGTTGCATTAAAATCAAAGTCTGCCACAATCTTCCCATTCTTCCATTTCCGTCTAAAAAAGGATGGATAAATTCAAATTCATAATGAAAAACACAGCTTTTGATTAAGATTAAATCCTTGTCTTTTTTCAGATAATCAAGAAGATTTTTCATCAAAGCATTTACCATTGTTCCACCGGGTGCAATATGCTCTACTTTTGAACCTTTTACGATACCTACATTAGTAGTTCTTAATTTTCCTGCTTTTTCAATCAATCCATTCATCAAAATAGCATGAGCTTTTTCCAAATCTTTTAATTGATAAGGATTAAACTCATGTAATTTATCATAAACTTTCATAGCATTTTGAACTTCTAAAATGTCTTTTTTAGGAGCAATTATTCTTTTGTTCTCTATTAAAGCCGTGATTTGTTCTTCGGTCAAAGTATTGCCCTCAATTTCCAAAGAAGATTGGATAGTTTTAATACGATTTTTTTTTCTTAATTCTGTTGCAGGTTTATATAAATGAGCAGCGTTAATTTCGCCTATTCTTTCTGAAATAGAGGCAATTAAAGTTAAAATTTTATCCGTTATGGTATAAGGTGGTTTCATCCTCTATTTAATATTTCTATAATACTGTCGGATAATAGATTTCAATTATGATAGTATCATTTGATAGTATCAAAGATAAAAAATATTTTACTTTCCTATACAATATCTGTAAAACTCTTTATTCATAATGCTTTACATATGTTGAGTTGTACAAAAGTAGTACAGAAATTCAATTGTTTTATGAATTAGTTTCTTCTGTCAACGCGATTTCGTAAACATATTATCTCAAACTCAGTTTATTATAATTAATTTTTAATCTTCCAATACTTTGGGGTGCAGTCCATCTTAATACAGTCTTCTTTTATTACCAATTATACAAGCCTCCTCTTTCTATAAACTTATCGAAATTATAGTCCATTTGCTGATAAGCTTTATTAATTCCAACTTTTAAAATAGGGTCACTATATTCCATATATCCATTTTTATTTGTAAAGAATCTCCCAGAAGGATCTATCATAGAATAACTATCTTTCATCTCTGCATTATTTTCAGAGATTAATATTCCTTTTTCCACAAAAGATTGATGTCGAAATAAAAACTCTTGAAATTGCGTTTCTGAGATTTTAAAATCATCTATAAACTCATCATTCTCTCCTTTTATAGGTAACACCTGAAATACCTTCCAACGCTCAGGCTTTGCGTAATCTAGGAAATCGGTCATAAACTCTTTATAATTAAATTGGTGTACAACTGTATTAATTTTCAAACGATAGTGAAATTGTCTTATCTTAGTTATTATTTCAAAATAATCAGTTTTAGTTAATACCTTTTTACCTATTATTGCTCTGCCTGAAACTTTATTACTGTTATCATCCAAACTATCCACACTTAATATGACCCAATCTAAATAGTTCTTATTCTTAGAAAAAAAATCTTCGCTCAACCTTGTCCCATTTGTTACCAACATTGTTGTTAAACCAGATTCTTTGGCCGTTTTTATTAACTCTGAAATCCATGGACAAAGTGTTGGTTCTCCTCCTGCAAAAGTTATTTTTTCAAATCCCATTTCTGCAATCAATTTTATCAATTCCAAAGCCTCTTCTCTGGGCAAATGCCCTTTAGGTAAAAATAGCTTTGTGTCTTGAAAAGTTGCAAAGCAAAATTTGCATCTCATATTGCAAGGTTCCCAAAGATGAAAATTTACTGACGGAATTATACCTTCTAATCTTTTTGTTTTCATAATTTTTTAATGATTTTTAATATTTATTGTAATTTGTTAACATCAAATAAAAATCCAGAAAACAAAAAAATACATTCCCCAATCAGATCATGGAGAATGCAATAACAACATCGGTAAAATGAGTAATGAAATCCCTAACTTATAAGTTTTTTTATACCATTTTGATATTTTTCTGACACTGCCAATTTAACATCTTTTATATTTTGTTGTTTATCAAAAACCTTAACTTCTATCTCTTGTGTTTTAGAATGGTATCTAGTAATATAATTTTTATTAACTCTAAACGATTTATGAATTGTTAGAAATTGGCTAGAAAGCAAACCTTTTTCTTCCATTTTGGAAAAGGAAAAATCAATTAAAACCTCGGAAGACTTATTAATAAAATGTATTTGTTTATTATTAGATTCAGAACCTAGTTGTTTATCAGAACTTAAAAAAACAATATCATCTATGAGAATTTTATTTCTCTTCGTTTTATTAAAATCTAAATATACATATTGAAGATTTGAAAAAAACTCTACTTCTTTTAAAAATCTTATAAAGCTTTTCTCAAACTGTTCTTCTGTAAATGGTTTGGTAATGTGATCTATACAAATTTCTGTATCTCTTTTTAGATACTCCATATTTTCCACATACTCAGCCGTATTTACACTTGCAAAAAATACAGGTATTTTAAGTTCTTGTGCCACTTCCATCCCAGTCATACTATCATTACCCAAATCTAAGTCTGTAACCAAAATATCGGGAGAACTGGTTTTCAGTTGTTCAAAAAAATCATCAGAATTTCTACTTTTAACTACTAATTCGATATTTTGCAATTTAAGAATGTAACCTGATAATCTTTCTAACAACCTATTATTATCTTCTAGTAATGCTATTTTAAATGTTCTTTTCATTAATTTTAATATTTTCTTTTTGCCGTAAATCATCAGCAAAATTGTATACAATATACTAAAAAACTTGAGGAGTGTTTCAACAAAAATAATTTATTTTTTTATTTGCAGATTCATTTGACCAATTTTTTCATCAATCACTTTTCCATCAACATTTCCTTCATAAATAACTTTCCGTGGGAAAACAAAAAGACTGATTATAAAAACCAAAAATAATATAAGGATAATTTTAAATTTTTTTTTCATATTGATGTGTTAAGTCAAAACAACAAACAAACAGCTAATAATCATAATTTTAAAACCTAAATTGAACTACAAATAAGTTACAAATATATGCAAAGTTCCTCAAAATAAACACTACCTTTGAAAAACAATAAAAGCCCTTATAATAAGGACTTTATGTAGTTTTGTTATCGTTTATTATAGATTGATTTTGCAGGGGTTACTTTCCGATACAAAATCTATAATTTCCTTTATTCATAAGCTTTACATCGTATTGAGGTGTACATAAGTAGTACAAAATCAAACATTAATTGTCCAATTCTGCTTATTAATCTCCGATTTTAATTTTTGGAGTGTTTCCATGATTTCAGAAAAAGTTGGTCGATTTTCGCTATAAAGCTTTTAAAGTAACCCACCAATCCTTCTCTACAACAAATGGCGTAATTCCCAATTCGTCAGCTACTCGATTAAAAATATTAATTCGAGTTTCTTTTGGCAATTCTAGAAATTTATTTTTCATTTTTTATCTGGCAAAGCTTTCCTCATGATAATCCTTATCCATTCGGGAGCTAATTTTATATCATGTTCTAAACGATAAGGCTCTTCTTTTTTAAGATGGTTGATAATAGTATCGGATTCATTTTCAGATACATTATCCTTTCCTATTTGCTTAAGTGCTTGTATTGCAAGACTGCTAATACTACCAATAACTGCTAAATTCTTAGGACTGGCTTTTTTAAAAACAATACTGCGTTTTCCTAATTTAATTGTTCTTGCAGAACCGTCTGTTAAATACACTAAATTCATAGGAATTTGAGTAGAAAGTCCTAAAGCATTCAGTGCTAAAACTCCTGTTGGAATTAATCTCGCTTTGTCTCTTTTTCGAATAGATTCTGCAATTTCTTCTGTACTTGGATACACTTCGCCAATAATAGGATCTTTTTCTAGAATAGCAAAAATACCTCTAGAAACCCTTGAAATTTCCTCTGTATTGACAAGCCTCTCCAATGCTTTGGATACAGCTTTATAGTTACCAAATATCAGAAAATCTTCGGTATAAAAAAGCGAACCCCTCTTGGCTTTTTTTATTTTTTCAAGTATTTTATTATCAATACTTTCCATGTGTTTATCTTAGTTATTTTGTCGCAAATTTAGTAAATATTTGCGACAAAACTAATCTATCGCAACATTTTAATATAGAATTAATTGGTAGATTTCATTCTCAATATGTTTACACAAATGTTGTAGGCATAAACACAGGCAGGAACAAAAGTAAAATTGAGATCACTTACTTTCTTTGTTCCTACTCTATCAATTGTTGTTATCAAAGCTGTATTCAATTGATTGCCTTTACAAAAGGATAAAATAACTCGAAATACAACCGTTTAGACATTTCTTTATACATTGCAGGGATTTCTGGTGTAATCCACCAAGGATTTTCATACTGCAATCTCTCGATAATTTTTTCCGTGGGAATAAGTCTTGAATTATTCATAATTTTGCTTATATGTACAAAATAGTAAAGATAAGCACAATACAATGTGTTTATTTTTACAAATTGTCATGAAATAGAAAATTTTCCAACGGATTCAACTGTTAATTTTACCTGCTTTTCTTTAATATACAGTAGTAAGTTTGAGTATCAGTACGGAAAATGAGAATATCTTTTTATGATTTCATCTTTAAAAAATCACTCATAGTTAAGCTATTTTTTTTGATTGATTCTTGTATTGTATCGACAAGGTTGTAGTGCTTTTAATACATTTAATGTATCGTTGTTTTATAACACTTAGTCATATAGAGGACATAGGTTAGGTTGCTACGTGTTTAAAAATGGCGTTTCATGTCAGATATTTTTCATAAAAAGATTGTATTTGAATAATCAAAGAATATCTTAATCTTTGTGTAAATTCAGTATTGTAAAAATTATCATCAATTAAATTATCTTGCATTACTTCAAAATAGCTCTGATGATAATCTTCTAATTGTTCTCTTACAGGGTCGTCATTTGGTATGGATTGTAATTCTTCAAAATTGTTTTGAATTTCTTTTTCTTTTTCAGAAAAATAGTTCTCCACATAATCTATATAATCTCTTAATAACATTAACTCAAAATCAATAAATTGAATCATGCTCATTTTTCTTGTAGTTCTTGACATAGCCCATTAAAGATTAAAAGGTGGATTGGTAATGATGAAATTAATATGTCTATCTAATGTAGCTTCATACCAATTCAATGCTGGTGTAAAATGACCTGATTTTTTCCGCCTGGTCACTCTTGCCAAAGGAATCTCAAAAACATTAATATCCGTTGAACTAATTTTTAAAGTAGTAAAAAAATGATTTCTTTCCCAACCAATATCTCTCACACTACTTATTATTACATCAATAGTTTTATCACTATGTTTAGTAATAAAATCCCTTAAAATATTTATTGTTAAAGCATCATCACTTGGCGAATTTACAATGATGTATTGACTTTGGTTTTTATTAATTTTTCTCTCTAATAAGATTAAAAAATCATTTCCTCGTAGTGGTGGAAATGTTCCGTCAATAACTCTAAAGGAAAATGGTACAGCTAATAATGTATTTGTAAGTCTTGTTACAGTTGAAGTTTTTCCTGCATTGGGTTGTCCACCAAATAATAAGTAGTTCATTTTGCTTTTCTTTTTATGAATATAATTGTCTTTTTTGCTTTAACTTAAATATCCTCATCTATTTTTTCATCAATATTTTCTAAATATTTGTTGAGGTTAATTGCTGGTACAGTACCAATGGATTGCTGTAAGTGCCTTGTTAATTGCATAAAAAAAGTTACAAAGGAATTTTCGGTTGAACTAAAATATGAGTTTAAATACTGCCTATTTTTATAATATTCAAGATAAGGTTGAATCCCTTCCTCTGTTATCTCTCCTGTAGTATCTTGCCCTCTGTCATTTGTTTTATTTGGGCTCTCATAGTCAATATAAAAACTACCATAATCTGCGATACAACCAATATCTAAACTTTTAAGACCCGTTTGTTCTTTGAAATGTTTTATTAAAGTATTGTT
>JAFDZJ010000094.1 GCA_018266965.1 Bacteroidota bacterium | reverse complement strand
ATTTTACCGTCTTTTTCGGTTTCTACCTCTCTGTTTACCACAACTTTTTGTGCATTGATATTAGCAGAAAGCACCAAGGAAAGTACTACCAGGACTTGTAATAATCTGTTTTTCATTTTTTTTATTTCTGTTATTTATTGATTATATTTTCCAGATTGGCTGGAGAATAGTATTTATTTTTCAAAACTTTGTTATCGGAAGAACGATGGACATTGTATTTGTCTCCGGATTTTTCAAAAAAAGATTCTTGACCTTGTTGCAAATAATGCTCTACTGTTTCTTGAGCTTCTTTTTCCGTTGCACAGGCTTTGGACATATTGGAGCGGTGTACTTCGGCAAACATTTCATTAAATTTTTCTCCCATACCAAATTCCAAAACCGCACCACTGAGTACATATTGCAAATCACAAAGTGCATCTGCAATTTCCACTAAATTATTTTCTACGATAGCTTGTTGCAACTCATTGAGTTCCTCTTGCAAAAGAGAAACCCTTAATGTTGTTCTTTCTTTGGACGGTATTTGTGGTGTTGCTAGTATCGGAGCATTAAAAGTCTTGTGAAACTCTGCTACTTGATTTAGACTGTCTATTTTTTCCATTTTTATCTTAAATTATGACAAATATACTGATTTATACTTGCATTTCATTAACAAAAACTACCCCGATAAAAATCGAGGTAGTTGTTTTAGAATATTTTTTTGTGAAATTTTATTCAAATTTCAAAACAAACATAATTGCTCTGGATTGTAATGTAGAAATTGCAGCTTCCCAATAAGGAGGAGTTGTAGCTCTGTCGGCAACTTTTTCATTGTTCATGAAAAATGTTCCTCTTATACCCGGGGTAAGTTTGAACCTACTGAAATAAAACTGAATACCCATTTCTGCAGACCAAGCAAAATTGTGTGTTGTACTCCTGAAAGTACCTTGCAAATTGTCTTCGGAACTATTGGAATTGGATTGCAAATTCACAATATAGTTAGCTCCCGCAGCAACATAAGGTCTTGAGTTGAACCATCTTAACCCATGATATTCCACCATTACAGGAATGTCGAACAAGGTAGATTTTATCACTCTTTTTTTGTCGGAATCTTTCAAAGCGATTGGTGTGAAAGCAGGATTGGTCAATGTACCATATTGGTACTGGTCATTGGATTGAGTATTGAAAGTCAATTCTCTTTCAGCAAATTGCAAACCAGGTTCCAACCTCAAATCCACATCGTCTGAAATTCTCATTTTTCCGATAAGTCCCGCCCCGAAACTCACGCTTTCTTTGGAACTTACTAGGTTATGATTGACATCCATACCATATCTAGGGTGGAGTACAATTTTATAATCGTATATATTTCCGTTGAGATAGAAACCCCAAGAAAATTTTTGTTGATCAAACCCTTCCAATTTGTCCATTCTGTTATTGGTAGAGAATAATTGGGCATTGGCGATTATTGATGAGCCAAAAGTTGCCAATATCAATGCTTTGGATAAAAATTTATTCATAGTTTATTTTGTTGCTTTATAAATGGTGGCTATGCCAAAACTTAGTTTTTTATATTCTACTTTTTCAAATCCTGTTTCTAAGAGGATATTTTTCATTTTCTCTCCATAAGGAAAAGCATTTACAGAGTCCGGAAGGTAGGTATAAGCTCTATTATCTTTTGATATTAATTTCCCTATCCTTGGTAGAATATTTTTGAAATAGAACGAATAAAATGGTCCTAAAAAACCTTCTACTTTGGAAAATTCTAGTATAAAAATACTTTTTCCTTTTTTCACTACTCTTTTTAATTCTGCTAAACCTTGGTTTAGATTTTCGAAATTCCTTACTCCAAAAGCTACGGTAACTGCATCAAATTGATTATCGACAAATGGTAGCTTTTCAGCATCTCCTTTTTGCATAGAAATTTCGCCGTCTAAATTAAGTTTTTTTATTTTAATAACACCAACATTTAACATTTGTTGCGACAAATCCAATCCTACAACCTTGGAATTGGTCCCTTTTTGTACTGCTATTGCTAGATCTCCTGTACCTGTAGCCACATCCAAAACATTTTTTGGTAATTCTTTTTTTAGCCAATTTACCAAAGTATTTCTCCACATCACATCAATTTTCATAGACAAAACATGATTCAAAAGGTCATATTTTGGAGCGATATTATCAAACATATCTTCGACTTGGCTTTTTTTACTAGCGTCGGAGTTGTAAGGTGTTACTTTATTTATATCTTCTTGTATCAAAACTTATAATATTCTTTGTAATAATTTAAAAAATCTTGTTTTCTAAAAATTTTGGTTCTAGACTCTATTTTTTGTATATTTTTGATGACTTTATCATAATCTTCATTTACATTATAATAAAAATCTTCATTGTATAATTTGTCTGTTTTTCTAGGAGCACCAACGAAATCTTTTCCATCTATTTTTGTATTTCCTAATGCCATAATCAGGGAGTCTTTATTGAGATTATAACCGTAATACTGCGAATTGATAAAATAATCTTGGTGTGCAATATTCAACAAGCCTCTCAATTTATTCACTTGGAAAGTGGAGTCATATAATAATTTCTTATGACCATCAAAAACTTTTATTTCATTTTTCCCTTTTTCCAATTCCACCGGTACGGTTTGTCCAGCTGTAATTATCTTCTCATCGCCATTATTTAGTTTGAAATAGTAGGTAGCCGGAGTTGGATTATCTACTACGAAATAATTTTTTTTGGCTAAAAAAACGAAATATATACCAAAAGAAAATAGTGCAGCCAAAAGTGCAATGATAAAACCTTTGAGAGCTGGATTGTCTTTCATAAATAAATAGTGAATTTTTGCAAATTTAATAATAATTTTGAATTCTCTTTAAATTAATAATTATTAACTTTGTAGGCTCAATTCAATTTATTATATGCCAAGTACAATTATCATAGGTTCTGGGTGCTATCTACCCAATAGAGTTATAGGAAGATCTCATTTTATGGATACCGAATTCTACACAGAAGATGGAGAAAAAATTGATAAACCCAACGAAGAAATTATTGGGAAATTTGTAGAAATTACCGAAATTGAAAACCGAAGATATGTTGAAGACAACATCAACAACTCTGATATTGGTACAGAAGCTGCAAAAATTGCAATTAAAAACGCAAAAATAGAGCTAGAACAAATAGATTATATACTATATGCTACTAATTTTGGCGAAGTAAACCTTTCTGGACACGCCGACTTTATGCCAAATATTGCGGCGAGAGTAAAAAATAAATTAGGAATTACCAACAGAAAATGTATTACTTATGATATGGTATTCGGTTGTCCTGGCTGGGTAGAAGCTATGATATTAGCAGATACATTGATACAAGCCGGAAAAGCTAATACTATATTGGTAATTGGTGGCGATACACTAAGTAGAGTTACAGACCCATTCGACAGAAACAAAATGATATTTTCCGATGGTGCAGGTGCTGTTGTTGTACAAAAAACCGAACAAAAAAATGTCGGAATAATTGCTCATAACACCATTTGCGACAATGGTCCAGAACTGGACTACCTAACCAACTCTTGCTCTCTGAATAAAAATAATACAAAAGATGCTCTTTTTATCCGTATGCAAGGTAGAAAAATCTACGAATACGCTTTGAAAAATGTACCAACTGCCATTAAAGAAACTATTGATATGGCAGGATTGTCTATACAAGACATCAACAAAGTATTGATACACCAAGCCAATGCAAAAATGGATTATGCAATGATTGACAGGCTTCATAGACTCTACAACATCAAAGATTATGACCATAGTATTGCACCAATGACAATTCAAGAATTTGGAAACTCTTCTGTTGCAACTATTCCTACTATGTACCACCTTATTCTCAATCATCAATTAGGCGAACATCAATTTACTAAAAATGGTAATATCGTGATGGCTTCTGTTGGTGCTGGTATGAATATCAATTGTATTATTTATAAATTTCCTGATTAGAGGTTAGAGATTAGAGATTAGAAATTAGAGGTTAGAGGTTAGAAATTAGAGATTAGAGATTAGAAAAGCTACGAAGTAGCGACATCATCAGCATAGGGTAAAGCCCTATGAAAATATCATCAGAATAGGGTAAATCCCTATGAAAATATCATTAGCATAGAGGGTTTTACCCTATGAAAATATCATTAGCATAAAGAAAAACCTTTTGAAAACATTAATTTTCATTAATACAATCAGATGATAGAGTTTATAATATTTTTCTTTTTCTACTATTTTTTTTTAAAATAACAGAGTTTAGTAGAATTAATTAGTATTTTTGAAATAAATATTCATTCTTGTGCTGAATTTCTCTAAGTTACTCTCCAAAATTAATAGATGGTTTATTTTCTTGGTTATGACCACCATAGTTGTAGGGATTGTAGTATCCACTACTCTACTGGTAAACTATCTACGGAAAGAAGAAATAAAAAGAATTAATCTACTCTCCAAATCCATCAAAATACAAAAAGAACTTACTTCACCTGATCCAGCAATTTTGGATTTGTTACCAGAAATCCTCAACATCAATAGTAATATCCCCGTGATTGTTACTGATAAAAACAAAGTACCAATACCAAACGAAGGCTACCACAGAAATATTCCAGATGCTGTCTGGAATAATCCTACCAAACTAAAAAATTTGATGCAAAAAATGGAAAATAGCTATCGCCCTTTCGAGATAGAGTTTCCAGATGGCAACAATCAATTTGTATATTACGACAATTCTGCCTTGCTCAACAATTTGAGATATACACCATATATACTTGGATTGATAATTTTAGGATATTTTCTATTTTCATTTTGGTTTATGCGGACTTTAAAAAAGACCGACGAAGGTTTTCTATGGGCAGGATTAGCAAAAGAAACAGCACACCAAATTGGCACTCCACTCTCTTCCATGATTGGTTGGATTGAAGTTATGAAATTAGAAAACCCACAATCCGAAGGGGTTTTGGAAATAGAAAAAGACATCAATAGACTAAGGACAATATCCGAACGATTCTCCAAAATAGGCTCTATCCCAGAGCTGAATGACACCAACTTGTCCGAAACCGTGTTTCAAAATTATGAATATTTGAAAAAAAGAATATCTACAAAAGTTAAATTTCAATTGCATTTATCAAAGGAGGAATTATGGATTAATCACAATAAAATATTGATAAGTTGGGTAATAGAAAATCTAGTAAAAAATGCTGTTGATGCCATGAAGGGAAGCGGAAACCTAGATATTTATCTTTATGAGAAATCTGAAAATATTATTATCGACATCAAAGATACTGGTTGTGGTATGACAAAAAAACAAACAAGAAATGTTTTCAAACCGGGCTTCTCCACAAAAAAAAGAGGCTGGGGACTTGGTCTTAGTCTTGCCAAAAGAGTTATTGAGGAATACCACAAGGGAGAAATAAAAATTCACCAAAGTGAAATGGGCAAAGGAACTACTTTCAGAATATTACTAAAAGCAAAATAGGTTGGAAAATCCAACCTAAATAGTTTTTCAAACTAGAATTATAATCAATATTCAAAAAGAACAGAACCCCAAGTAAAACCACTTCCAAAAGCAGACAACAAAACCAAATCTCCTCTTTTTATTTTCTGTTGTTCCAAAGCTTCACTTAGTGCAATAGGGATAGATGCCGCAGTAGTATTGCCATATTTTTGGATATTATTGAATATTTTCTCATCTGGAAGTCCCATTTTTTGTTGTACAAATTGTGCAATCCTAAGGTTAGCTTGGTGTGGGATAAACATATCCAAATCTTCCACGGTTTTACCAGCACTTTCCAAAGCCTCTAACATCGTTTCTGGAAAACGAGTAACAGCATGTTTGAAAACGAAATTCCCATTCATATAAGGATAAATATCCTGATTATTGATAATATTTGGCTCCAATAGCAATCTATCACTCCAACCCAGTTTGGTCCCCGGGAATTTTACCACAAGTTCTTCCGCATATTTGCCTTCGGAGTGCATATTAACAGACAATATATCTCCTGCTTCATCTGGATTACTTGCAGAAAGAATAACCGCTCCTGCTCCATCTCCAAATATTACCGAAACACCTCTTCCTTCGTCTGAAAAATCCAAACCAAAAGAGTGTATTTCTGCTCCTACTACCAAAATATTTTTGTAAGTTCCGGATTTTATAAAAGCATTCGCAACACTCATTGCATAAATAAACCCCGAACATTGGTTTCTAATATCCAAAGCACCAATAGTATCACAACCCAATTGCTCTTGTAACAATACACCACATCCCGGAAAAAAATAATCCGGAGATAGCGTTGCAAATATAATATAATCCAAATCTTTGGCAGACAAACCAGCCTTGGACAAAGCTATTTCTGAAGCTTTTCTCGCATAAGTTGTGGTAGTTTCCTCGGCATTATTCCTATCTTTTCTGTGTCTTCTTTCTTTTATACCTGTTCTTTCTGTAATCCATTCGTCATTGGTATTCATTTTCATAGAAAGGTCTTCATTTGTAACGATATTTTCTGGCACAAAATGTCCAAAACCTCTTATTTTGCTTTTATACATAATTCTAAATAAAATTTAAAGTGCAAATATACAACTCTTGGTTTTTTTATTATGCAACAAATTCTAAATTCACAAAACAAATTGAGCATTACTTCCCTATCTTTGCAAAAAAAATAATTATGCAGCAATACCTTGAATTTAATTTCAAAATAAAACCTTTGCAACCTTGGAACGAAATACTAATGGCAGAACTCATTGAGATTGGTTTTGATAGTTTCACAGAAGAGAGTGAAGGGATATTGGGTTATGTACAAGAAGAAATTTTTAACCAGGACGAACTGAAAAATCTTTGGCTTCTACAATCCGAAGATGTTGAGATAGCTTATACCTTCCAAAAAATGCCTAATATCAATTGGAATGAAGAATGGGAAAAAAATTTCTCTCCAATCTTTGTAGAGGACAAAGTAGTAATACGAGCAGAATTCCATGAAAGCCATCCCAATCTACACGAAATTGTAATACAACCAAAGATGTCCTTTGGTACAGGTCATCACCCTACAACTCATCTTATGATACAGCAAATGATGGAAATGAATTTCGAAGGCAAAAATGTCCTAGATATGGGTTGTGGCACTTCTGTATTAGCAATATTTGCCAAACAAAAAGGTGCTAAAAAAGTTACTGCAATAGATATAGACGAATGGTCTGTGGAAAATTCCAAAGAAAATGCGGAAAGAAATAATGTAGAATTAATCATCTCACAAGGAACGGCAGAAAATTTGGGTTCGGAAAAATTTGATATTATACTGGCAAACATCAACAGAAATATCCTAATTTCGGATATACCAACCTATGTTTCTGTATTGGAAAAAGGAGGATTACTACTACTATCTGGACTTTGTTTTTTTGATGTAGATGATATACTAGAAGTTTGCACCAAACAACAATTGCAACTTATAAATCGACAACAACGAGAAGAATGGATGAGTCTTTTGCTTGAAAAACATTCACTACATGACAAAAATATAAAATATTGAAAATCAATAAATTAACTGTTAAAATATTTGTGTAAACGACTGATATTCAGTATATTAGAGGAATATTTCCACACATTTCTCTATGAAAAAGAAT
>JAFDZJ010000093.1 GCA_018266965.1 Bacteroidota bacterium | reverse complement strand
TAATGAATAATGAATTAATAGAATTGGTAAATAAGGCAATGCAAAAAGGAAATAACCAATATGTACACACTAATGGATTACCAATTTTAAGAGAACAACTTGCAGAGAAATACAAAAAAATATATGATGCAAATATTGATGCAGATAAACAAATAACTATTACACCAGGTGGCACTTATGCTATTTATACAGCATTAACAACCATTTTAAACGAAGGCGATGAAGTAATTGTTTTTGAACCTGCTTATGATAGTTATATTCCAAACATTGTTATTAATGGAGCAAAGCCTGTGCTAATTTCATTGCAATATCCTAACTATTCTATTCCTTGGCAAGAAGTAAAAAATAAGATAAATAGTAAAACAAAAATGATTATGATAAACAGCCCACACAACCCTACTGGTGCTGTTTTATCAGAACAAGACATTCAAGAGTTAAGAAATATTGTAGCCAATACAAACATCTTTATTTTAAGTGATGAAGTATATGAACATTTAATTTTTGATGACTTACAACATCAAAGCATTTTACGTTATCCTGATTTGTTAGAAAGAAGTTTTGTATGTTTTTCTTTTGGTAAAACGTATCATTGTACAGGTTGGAAAATTGGATATTGTATAAGCAGTTCAACATTGATGAATGAATTTAGAAAAGTACATCAGTTTAATTGTTTTAGTGTGGATAGTTCTAAACAATTTGCTTTAGCTGAGTATTTAAAAAATGAAGATGCTTATCTTTCTTTAGGGAAATTGATGCAACATAAAAGAGATTATTTTAGAATCTTAATGCAACAAACACCTTTCAAGTGTATTCCTTCTCATGGTAGTTATTTTGAGTGTTATAGTTATGATGGATTAAGTAATTTGAATGATAAAGATTTTGCTATACATCTAACAAAAAATTATGGTGTAGCCACAATTCCTGTTTCTGCATTTTATAAAAATGGAGAAGATAATAAAGCCATTCGTTTTTGTTTTGCTAAAAATGAAACAACTTTAGAAAAAGCAGTTGAGAATTTAGTAAAGTTTAAAGGAGATGTGTAAGAAAACTTATAACCATAATATTTGCAGCTAATAACTATTTTTCTTTACCTTAAATATTTCCTCCAACACCTTTAAATTTTTCAACAAACAAACTTAATTTTTGAAATACTCTTTGTTTAATTGTTAAATATTGTGGATTTAAAGGGCTCATTTTTGGTAATAGTTCATTAAGCTCAGTTCCATTTTCACTAACAAATTCACGCCTTAAAGAAGTTGTTATAAAACGCTTTGCTTTATCTTCATTTAATTTTTCTTCAGCAATTAATTCTAATGCTTCTTCATTTTGTTTGGCTTGAGCATAAGTAAAAAATAAATCTATAATACTTGCTTTATCTTGAATAGTATCAAGGTCTGTTTCATTTATAAAATCTACAATCAAACTTTCTTTTGCTCTATTACCAATACTTGCACGAATAATTCTACGAATTTCTTCAATTAATGATTGTTTATTTTTTATGTTTTTATTGTGTTCAAAAATTAATTCAAGTATATAGTCAAGGTTTATTTCTTGCGATTTTAGCAAGTCAATTTCAAACACAACATCATCCCAATTTATTGTAGTGTTTTCTGAATTTTTTCCAAATTTTTCACGTCTTAACCAATCTCTAATATCGTTGTAAACAGAACGATAATCTTGAATTGTTCGTTCATTTAGTATTTCAATTTTTTGCATTAATGCAATATCTTCATCTGTAACAAAGTGTATTTTTTTAAACTCTTCAATAGCTTCAAAATTATTATTATCAATTGCTTGAAATGCTTTAAGGTGGTTAAATTCATCATAATTCTGTAGTATGTTTTCTACCCTTAAATATTCTCCAAACAACTTAGCAAATTCTTTTTTGTCAATTTCTTTTTCAATATTTTCAGGATTGGGAAATTTATTATTTAACTCTTTTACTATTTCAACATAACCTCTACGAACCTCTCCTGAAATAATATCTTTAAAACCATCTAAATATTCTTTATAGCTTTTTTCAAGAACAACATTTTTAGTATTCTTATTTCCAAAAAGGGTAATAGCATCAATAGTTGCTTGTTCTAAATTTCTAAAGGTTACAATATTGCCAAACGTTTTTGTTGCATCATAAATACGATTGGTACGAGAGAAAGCTTGCATTAAACCATGATAACGTAAATTTTTATCAACAAATAATGTGTTTAATGTTGGAGCATCAAAACCTGTAAGAAACATACCAACTACAATTACTAAATCTACTTCTTTGTTTTTTACACGATTTGCCAGATCTCTATAATAATTTTGAAACTCATTACTTTCAACGCTATAATTGCTTTTAAACATTGCATTATAGTCGTTAATAGCTTTGGTTAAAAACTCTTTGGCACTGCTATCCATAGCAGAAGGTTCAAAAGTTTCATCAACTATTTCGCCAATTACATTTTGTTCTTCATTGGCTGCATAAGAAAAAATTGTTGCAATTTTTAAAAAGTTGTTTTTGCACGAAAAATCTTGAGTTCCTACATTTTGTTGTTTATTTAATTCTTCATAATAACACTTAGCTGCATCAATATTACTTACTGCAAACATGGCATTAAAGCCTTTGTTGTTTAATTGATTTCTGTGAGTTTTAATTTTAAAATTTTGTAAAATATACTGAGATATTTCTTTTATTCTAGTTGGATGAAGTAAAGCTGTTTTATTTTCTGCTGCACTTAACTTTTTTTCGTCTTGTTCGGTTTCTATGT
>JAFDZJ010000092.1 GCA_018266965.1 Bacteroidota bacterium | reverse complement strand
TACAAAATCTGAAAGAATTTTCTCATTTTTCTATTATCAATGCACTCAACAATATGGAGGATAGCTTTATTTATAATATAGAAACTATCATAAACCTTCCAGAAAACAATAATTTTTTGGATTAGAAAGGTTTTTATTAAATAAAAATCACGAATCCAGATATTGTAAATCTATTAACTAAATTTTTAGTTTAAACTTCCAAAGATACTTGTTCGGCGAAATAATTTTCCAAATCTGTTAATGTTTCAGTACTCGTTTGTATGTCTTTTATCACAACACCTTTGTTCAGTAATACAATCCTGTTGCATACTTCTGTGGTATGGGAAAGGTCATGGCTGGAAATAAGGAAGGTAATCTCCGAATTTTGACTCCATTTTTTTATTAAAAATTTTAGCTTTATCTGTGTAGAAGGGTCCAGATTGGCAAAAGGCTCATCTAATACCACAATCTCAGGATTTCCAATCAATGCTCCAACTATTCCTACTTTCTTTTGGTTTCCTTTGGACAAGTCACGGATATATTTTCCAGCATTGATGATTTCTCCGTTGAAAAGATCGGAAAATTGTTTTAGAAACTCGTCTATTTCATTTTTATTTACGCCTCTCAACTCTCCCAAAAAATAAAAATATTCTTCTGGTGTCAGGTATCCTATCAAAAAACTCTCATCTATAAATGCGGATACTTTGGATTTCCAAGCTTCGGATTGGCTTACAATAATATTGTCTATCATAATCTGTCCTGTTGTTGCCTGTATCAAGTCCAATAATAGACTGAATAGGGTAGTTTTACCAGCACCGTTGTTACCAACCAACCCGAAAGTTTCTCCTTTTGGAATGGTAAGATTTGGTATGTTTAGAACAGTGTTATTGTTGTATTTTTTGGATATATTTTCGATATTTATCATAATGATTTGTTTAAAATAATTTCTATAAGTATATTTTCTTTTGTTAATCTTTTTTAAAAGCAGCAATGGTAGAATACTTTTCAGTTTTATAGACTTTTACGATTTGTGAGAAAATCTTTTCCCTCATCAAAAAGCCAATTAATCCCAAAACACCTAAACTTATTACTGCCGGATACATTCCGAAGAAATATTTCATACCTGCAAAAATGGACATTGGAAGCAATAATTGTGGTATTAATATTAGCATAACTTTAAAACTAACTTTATTTTGTCCTCCTCCAAAAGATTTTGTTGTTGCGTTGAGGTCTATCGGTTTTTTGTTGTAAGCTCCAGAAAATAGTGTGAGAAAAGAATTAACCCCCAAATTATACAATCCTGCTGCGAAAATCGTAAAATAAAACTCCCAACTGATGTAGGCATATCCAATTGTGAGTACCATGGCAATAAGTGTAGTGATGATAGTCATAGACCATTTTGCTTTCAGATATTCTTTGTAAGGGATATTTTGGGTCATCATCAACGGGTAGTAAGAGGAATCCCAGGCAGGTACTCTTTGTCCAAAAATGAATAAAAATCCACCGGTACAAAATATTCCTAAAAAAACCTGCATAAAATCGTTATGATAGCCTCTATTGAAATAAAGCAAACCATATAATAAAAATGCAACAGCACCGAAAAGTGATGATCTTGCCATTTTACTCCTTTTTATCAGCCGAATATCATTGTTGATGAAAACTCCAATTTTTCCATATCGGTTCAGAAATGCAATGTTTTCTGTTTTACCAACTTCTTTTTTCAGTTCCAATCCTTTGTCCAAATAGAGATTGGTTTTAATCATTTTAAAAACAATCTTTCCGATGATACCAAATAATATAATTGGTAAAAACACCCAATATTTTTGCTGGTAAATAGACATGAAAACTTTTTCGGACACTTTGGTAATATCTAGCCAACCCAAATAATATGCCAATCCAACCAACCCAAATATGGCTACTAGCACAAGTAGGAATGTTGTGTTTTTGTTAATGAAAATATTAACCAAAGCATTATTGAATATCAACAATGTACAGGAAAGCATCAAACACAAAACACCTATTATGCTGTAACCCCCATCAATACACAACAAAAATGTAAATGGCAGAACAAACAACAAAAACGCCCAACTAAGAAATGAGAAAGAAATTTTCAATAGGGTATAGACAACAATTTTGTTTTTGGAAATATTTTGTGTTAATAATGGTTTGATGTTATTGGTAGGTAACTGCTGCATAAAGTATTTGATAAACAAATCAATAGCCCAAAACAAAATAAAAAATTGAGAAAAATAGAGTAGGGGATTCTCCCCTTCCTCTTTGGAAGCGAAATACAATCCAAAAGCTCCTCCCACCAATATTATTGTAAAATATGCCGCGACAAAAAACATCCCAATTTTTGCAATAACACTTGCCGCCAATTGTGGCGAACGCAAAAGGTTTTTCAATTCGAGTTTTAGTAATTTTAAAAACATAGTATTTTTTGGATTTTGATGCTTATAATTGTTCCAAAAATAGTACAAATAATTAAGATATGAAATTGACCAAAAAATTTAGATGAATTTTATCTTGATGTGCTTGTCTATAAAATCAGGTTTAGTCAGAATAATCCCCACGCAGGTACAATCATTTCATTCGTGACAAAAAGTAAGCATAAAAAAATTGTATATTTGTTTTAAAGAAAATATGCTCGTAAAACTAAGGTAATTTTCGGAGCATTAAGCGGAGGCATAGGAGCCGAACTTACTGGCGGAAACTTTTGGCAAGGAGCAGTAATTGGTGGGATTGTCGCAGGATTGAATCATGCGTTGCACGCAATAAGCCAAGACGACAATGGTTACGACAAGAATGGCAAAAAATAAATGACAATGGTGGAAATACAACCGATTATATGTACGGTGATAATGGAAAACAAATTTCTTCTACAAGTGTAAAAGTTACCTTTTCACAGGGCGGAGAAGTTAGTTCTTCATTTGAAGGGTATGGTTTTAGAAACTACAACCAAGGTACAGGTGGGGCTTTATATAATGCAGAATGGGATAGTTTTTCTTTTGTAACGGGAATTTCTGAATTAAAAGGTTTGGTTACTGGAGGAATTTATATTGCTAAAAATTTCAATTCAATAACAGGTGGACTCAAACAGTGGATTAGAACAGGTACTTCATATAGTATAGAAGGTGGTTTTCATACTTATAGTACAAGATGGGGAGCAGGTGGAAATCATTGGAAAAAAATTGGAAATTCTACATTACAAAATTGGAATAAATCCTTTAGACAAACGAAATTACCAGGAAATAGTTGGAGAACTCAAGATTACGGACATTTTCATTGGTGGAAAAAATAAAATTATGAACTATTTAAAATTTAATTTATCTAAATCAAATGTAAAATTATCATCGATACAAAAGATTATAATGAAAACACTTACTTATTTAGGATTAACTGCCAATCCTGATTTTGAAAATAATATAGATAATGTTAGAGTTTGGTTAGTAGAATTTGATGAAGATAATGTGCCAACAAGAGAAATAGGTATAGATGAAAACAATAATGTTATTTTAAAGATGCCATATAAAAAAAATTATGGTTATTGGACAGATAATGAATTATTGTATAATGATTTTATTAATCGTTTTTCTGCAGTAAAAATAGACAGACTAGAATTTGAGAAAAATTGGAGCTTGCTATAGGGAGAAGTCCCCCACGCTGGTGCGAGCGTCTCGCTCGTACCCATAAACAATAAGGAATGAGTAGAAAGTATAAATTCAAAGAATAATGTAGTATTTTTTATTAGCTTTGCTATCGTATTTTGGATAGACCTTTTTACGAGAATGGAGTATTTTGATATTGTAATTGCTTCTTTGGATTATTGTAGAAAAAATAAAGGGATGGAAATTTTTGG
>JAFDZJ010000091.1 GCA_018266965.1 Bacteroidota bacterium | reverse complement strand
TGCAATTAAGAAAATTATTTTTTTCATATTTATTATTTTAGGTACAAATGTAAGTTTACACTGTTAAATATGATTTGTATTTTTATTTTAGTGGTAATAGCCGGTTTTTAAGGGTTATTTTTGCTACAGAAGATCAAATATGGATTGATATGCCTTTTTTAAAAATAATAGTAACTGTTTTTTTTTCATTCATTTTAAAGATGGGTGTACAAGCTCAACAACTGAGGTTTATTTATTTACAATCAGATGATAAAAGTCCTTTTTTTGTTAAGGTAGATGGAAAATACCTAAGCTCTTCCGAAAATGGTTATATTATCATACCCAGGTTGCATGAAAGTACTTATAACCTGGTGATTGGTACTGCAGGCGATAAATTAGCCAGCCAGGAAGTAAGCATATCTACTAAAGATGCAAATACAGGTTATCTTATTCAAAAAAATGGTACAAAAAATTTTGAATTGGTAAGCTTAAATACCTTGCAGCCGGTAAAGGCTGTGGTACAAACTGATTCTCCTAAACCTGTAAAAATTATAAAAAACGAAGATGAATTTGCAAAGGTTTTGGCACAAGTAGTGGGTGATTCTTCAATACTTCTGGTTGAAGCAGAAAATAAGCCTGCGGTTTTTAAAAATGTTGACAAGGTTGATAGTGCAGTTACAGCTTTTAATAATTCAAAAAAAGAAAATGAATCGGCTATTGTATATAATGAAATTAAAAACAAATTAAATGCTGAGGCTGATACTTTTAAAGAAGTTACTCATAAAGTTGATAGCAATAAAATTTCTCGGATAAAATATGATAGTATGGTCGTTGGATTTAAGATGATGTATGTAGATGCTGCATCCAATGATACAATAGATATTTTATTGCCAGTTAAAAATTCAATAGTATCTGGCAGTTCAGAAAACAAATCTACATCAACAGTTAAAGAAGAAAAGCAGGATACAAGCCCCAATCAGGATGCCCGTTTTTTAGATATGAAATTGCAAAACCCCAATGCTTCACCCGATAGGGTTACTACACAAAATAATGATTTTGTGATTTTTGATAAAAAAACTGAAAATAATCAACTCCCGGGTAGTAAAGATGATTTCGAAAAAAAATTGAAGAATAATTCGGGATGTAAAAGTATTGCTACGCAAAAAGGGTTTTTAAAACTTCGTAGTCAAATGTCATCGGCAAAAAGCGAGTCGGAGATGACAAAAATAGCTATCAGCACATTTGCATCAACTTGTTTTACAACAGAGCAAATCAAAAACCTGGGTGTATTGTATTTGGTAGAAGAAGAAAGGTATAAGTTTTATGTTGCAGCTTATCCTTATGTTACAGATTTAGACAATTTTATAACATTACAAAATCAGTTAACTGATAGTTATTTTAAAGAAAGGTTTAAGGCAATGGTAAACCATTAATATAATTATCATAAAAACAGGCTATGCCCCGGTATTTTATCGAAGTATCTTATAAAGGCACTAATTACTCAGGCTTTCAGGTTCAGGAAAATGCAAACTCAATACAGGCCGAGTTGGAAAAGGCATTATTGATTTTCTATAAACATAAATTCCAACTTACCGGTTCTTCAAGAACTGATGCAGGTGTTCATGCACGCCAGAATTTTTTTCATTTTGATGCAGAAATTTCTATAAAAGAAGATGTTTATAATCTAAATGCAATCCTTCCCTGGGATATAGTAGTGAAAAGGATATTTAAAGTATCGGACGATTCTCATTGCAGGTTCGATGCAAAAACAAGAGAATATCACTATTATATATATCAGCATAAAAACCCTTTTTTACAAGATGTTGCTTATTATGTTCCATATACAATAGATATGGAACTTATGCAATTGGCAGCAAAAGAAATAATAGGTTATACCGACTTTACTAGTTTCTCAAAAAGAAATACACAGGTAACATCATTTAATTGTACAATTTACAAAAGCGAGTGGGTGCAAGAGGAAGGCTGTTTTGTTTACAAAGTGAAAGCCAACCGTTTTCTTAGAGGTATGGTTAAGGGGTTGGTAGGAACAATGTTATTGGTTGGTAAAAGGAAAATCTCAATTCAGGATTTTAAACAAATTATCCAGCTTAGAGATTGCACAAAGGCCGATTTTTCTGTAAGCTCCGATGGTTTATTTCTACATGAAGTAACTTTTTAATCGTTTTTGCTTTCTTGGTATACTTTTCCCGCAATCATTAATTCTTTAAATTTTAATTTAATCCCGTTTATTATGGTTTAAATGGAATGTCATCTCTTGTATCTAAAAAAAATATTTTTTTTAAAAGCTAAAACACAATACAGGGTTTGGTTACAGAGGTTATAAAGAAACAATTTTGAAAAATGTTGATAACAAATCTTCATTTTTATTTTGGCATCAATTACAACAATACTATCTTTGCCGTCCGCTTTTGAAAAAAGGCTTGAGTTCTTTAAAAAAAATCCCTAAAAAACTGTGTTAAAACCAAAAATAATTTCATCAAAAACGAAATTAAATTTGGTAGGTATTTACAACGCAACTACTTTTGCACTCCCATTTAAAAAATGAGGCACTTTTTAAAGTAAAAGTTGTAGAAAAAAGCAAATAATACTCAATTAAATTTGGGTGATAAAATAAAGACACATACCTTTGCACTCCCAATTAAAAAAGGGGCAAAAAGTAAAGTCAAAAGTTCTTTGAAAGTTTGGAAACAGCAGCAAATAACCATTTGGTTATCAAGGTAATGTTAACGCAAAT
>JAFDZJ010000090.1 GCA_018266965.1 Bacteroidota bacterium | reverse complement strand
TCATTAAGCAATAATGTTATTAAACAGACTATGAATATTGGATTTAAAATTTGATTTCTATTTTTCATTTTGTTTTGTGAGTATGTTCGGGAAGCATTGCCTGTAACGGACAGGTATTGCCGATGGTGTGGAAATAGAATTCCGTCCGCCGGAACCGCTGCCTGGCTTTTTGCTAAAGATAAATAATAAGTACTAAAGCTGGGCTTTATTCGTCAAGCCCCGAACTGCAGTACAGCAGAATTACTGTTGCTGATTGCTCCATTGTCAAGCCCCACTATTGGCAATACCAATGTTGTAGGCAGTTAGTTAATGTTGTCAATTTTATTTTGTAATTCTATTATACTATCTTCCAAATCTTCAATTTGTCTTTCTACTTCTTTGATTTTATCTTCTAAGTGATCTAATTTATCTTCTTGCTTTTCTCTATATGAGTCTGAATAAGCAGAAGAAATATTATTTTCAATGTCTGATTTATTGTCGTAAAGTTTGTCTAAGAAGTTTCTACTATTTGATAACTGATAGTTTTTCTTACTCAATATTTCTGTTAATTTATCTCTTCTATCTTCTTTTTTTTGTTCCCTATATTTATTATAATCTTCCCAATTTTTATTTAATTCATTGCTTAAATTAGTTAGCCTTTCATAAAGCTCTTCTCTATTGTCCTTGGTTAAGTTAAATTTTTTCTCTTTATAAATACTCCAAGCCTCTTTAACTAATGATGATTTTTCTTTTAGTTCTTCAAAGTCTTTTGGCTCAAACTTATAGAAGCCGAAAAAAGATACATCCTCTGCATTACGACAAATTTCACAAATTTGGTCGAAAATTTGGTCAGAATATTCCTCTTTTTGAGTTCGTCTAAGTTTATATGCTCTGTCTTGCAGTTCTCTAAATTCGTCCCAAGCATTATTTCTGTCAGTAACAGTTGGAAAATAGCTTCTTTTTTTAAATAGCTCTTTTTGTTCATCCAATAGTCTCTTTATGTCAGCCCAAATATTATTTCTTGCCAAATTAGTTGAATTGTCTCCCCAAAAGATGTGTTGGTTTTCGTCTTCCAACTTATCAATAAGACGATATAACTCTTTGTTATTTTGTAGAATATAGTCTGCGTTATTGTTCGTAAACATTTTATAGAGTTTTCTTAATTCTCAAGAGGTGTTGGGCAATTGCCTACAACGTTTTGCGGCTTTGCGTAGTGGTGGTATTTTAGCACTGCCGTTGATTAGAATTACTATCGTTCAATTTAGCACAAATGTTCAATAGAAATCCGTCACCCGCCATTACGCAAAACCGATGTTGGCGGTTCGTTCTTCTTTCTTTCGGTCATTATGTTAGTCTGTTCGGTTGTCATTTTATCACAAAGTTAATGGGATGTGCAAGCAGTTTTCCTTCTTTCCATTTTTGTATCGGATTTTTGATTTTTACAATTTCAGCATTTTCTTTCCCTGCATTAAACACACAATAAATCCAATATTTGTCTCCGTCATTAAGTTTAAAATAGTTTCTTGCAACTTCCCATTGTGTCCCTGAAATTGAAAGTGTCTGTCCAAATTTTTCTGTTGTTGATTTTACTTCAATAATTCTGATTATTTCATCGCCTTTTATCACTTTAAAATCTGCACCCACCCCTTTAAGTCCTTTTGTGTTTAAATCAACTATTTCTGTGTCTTCGTTCTCTGAAAATTCATTTGAAAGGTCTCTAAACGCATAGTCTTGTCCCCAAGCACCGATGTCATTCAAAACGTTTTGGCTTACTGTTGGCTTCTCCTCTTTAGTAGTTTGTCCGTCTGATGTGTTATTGTAATTGTCGTTTATGTCTTGCTCCGTCCT
This sequence comes from Bacteroidota bacterium, assembly GCA_018266965.1. Lineage (GTDB taxonomy): Bacteria > Bacteroidota > Bacteroidia > Flavobacteriales > Weeksellaceae > Amniculibacterium. Next base: position 1,206 of record JAFDZJ010000090.1, on the reverse strand, counting down.
GTCAAGTGTTATGTTGCCTTGATTGGTGTTGAATGCTATGTTTATGTCTGCTGTTTCTAATTCTCTTGATTTTATTTCCACTTCTGTTGGTTTTAAATCAGGTTCAAATTTTTCTTCTTCAATTTGTTGTTGCGTATCGTCTTTGGTGTTATTTGATTGTTCGGATTTCAGTTTCTGAAATTCTTCCCATTCTTTAGCTTCTTCTTTTGATAAGAACTTGCCACCTGTTTTTTCCTCAATAGCTTTTATTTCATCTGGCTTAAAGCCTAAAACTTCTGCAAGTAAATGTAGCTCTCCTCCATTTTCTTTATAGATTTCAGGTAATGAAGTATAGGAAATATCATTGGGTTTGTATTTTGTGTCATCAATGATAAGCCACTCTGAATTTTTTAGTTTTTTCAAAAAATAAGCATCAAAATTTATGGTGTATTCAGAGTAAAATTTGTAGCAATACTCTCCTTGAAAGAACTTTCTTTGATGATACGAGTTTTCTATTTTAAAAATTGCATTTACTAATAGCTTCCATAATGCTACTGATTTTTGAAGTGTGATTTCACTATTTAGAAATTCATCTATACCATCTAACTTGAAATCTTTACAATGAATATCATAAGTGCAAGAATTGCCATTTCTCAACTTGGACTTTTCCTGCCAATCAAATTTTGGGTCAAATTCAACTCTCCATAATGTAGATTTTACGCCAATTTCAGTTAGTAAATTTACTAATAGAGTATGTCCGGTTTGATTTAATGAATATTGCTCTTCCGCAACATAAAATACTTCTGTGCTGTTTTCAAAATAAGTATTTAAAAGTTCGTTGCTAAAATAAATAGAACTATACTTTAAGTGTTTTGTTTCGCCTGTTGTGGGATTGTACGCAAGAATAAACGGACAATCCTTTAAATCCTGAATTAATCTTTTTCGTTTTTCTTGATTTTGTGATTGAAAAGCGTCTAATATTTTTTTAATATCTTGGAAGTATTCGGGATATGTATTTTCCTCTTTTAGTTTCGGCAAAACGAACTCATTTATTTCAGCAAATAAATCAGGAGTAGTTAACCCTAAATCTTCTAAAAATTTCCTTGCCTCTTTGTTTTTAGCAATGTTGTTTTTGACGGTCAAATATTTTGAATGCTCTTTTGTAGGTAAAAACACATTTGGCTTACCGCTTGCTTGAAAAGGAATAACTTGTTTTGTTTCGTTGTT
>JAFDZJ010000008.1 GCA_018266965.1 Bacteroidota bacterium | reverse complement strand
TTTTCGTAAAATATTTGATACCAACAACCCCAAAGTTCTTGAATATTTTACCGTAAGAAATCCCTACTATCTGAAATGGTCAATAGAAAAAATCTCCGAATGGAAACATGATAAAAGTCCAAACACAATACAGATTATGGGCGACAAGGATATAGTATTCCCTATCCGTAACTCTTTTCCAGATTTCGTTATCCATGGAGGAACCCATCTTTTCCCTATAACCAAATCCAAAGAAGTTTCGCTAATCCTAGAAAAAATATTAGACAGAAAGATGGAATAACTTTTTTCCAAAACAGTAGCAACAAATTCTCTTTCAGAATTTTCAACGATTGATATTTTTGTTTCTCTTGGTTCAAATTCTTAATTTTGTGTTTTTATAATAAATAAATTACACATGAAATACCAAAGAAGTTCCGAACTTTTTTCAGAGGCACAACAATATATTCCCGGAGGAGTAAATTCTCCTGTTCGGGCTTTCAAATCCGTAGGTGGAGTTCCTGTTTTTATGAAATCTGCAAAAGGTGCATACCTTACAGACGAGGACAACAATAGCTATGTAGATTACATCAACTCTTGGGGACCTGCAATCATAGGACACACACATCCATTAGTATTACAAGCTATACAAAAACAGGCAGAGAATGGATTTTCTTTTGGCACCCCTACCGAATTGGAAACTGAAATTGCAAAATTCATCACAGAAAATGTCCCAAATATCGAGCAAATCCGCATGGTTTCTTCCGGTACGGAAGCTTGTATGAGTGCCATAAGATTGGCAAGAGGATATACAGGTAGAGAAAAAATATTAAAATTCGAGGGTTGTTATCATGGTCATTCGGACTCTTTCTTGATAAAAGCAGGAAGTGGAGCTGCAACATTTGGAAACCCCAATTCCCCAGGTGTTACCCAAGGAACTGCAAAAGACACCCTATTAGCAAAATACAACGATTGGGAACAAGTACAAGAAATATTCGCCAACAATCCGAAAGAAATTGCAGCCATCATTATAGAACCTGTTGCCGGTAATATGGGTTGCGTGTTGCCAGAAAATAATTTCCTACAAAAACTTAGAACTATTTGTGATGACAATGGGACTCTTTTGATTTTTGATGAAGTGATGACTGGTTTTCGATTGGCATTTGGAGGAGCACAAGAGATATACGGTGTAAAAGCAGATTTGGTAACTTATGGAAAAGTAATAGGAGGAGGACTACCTGTGGGAGCTTTTGCAGGAACCAATGAAGTTATGGACTGTCTAGCTCCGAAAGGTGCAGTATATCAAGCAGGGACTCTTAGCGGAAATCCATTGGCAATGAGAGCCGGACTTAGTACGCTACAATTTATAAAAAATGAAAAAAATTTTTATAACAAAATAAACAATACAACAGAACAATTGGATTTCGAAATTGGAAAAATCCTAAACGAAAAAGGTATTGCACACAAAATAAACAGAAAAGGATCAATGATGAGTATCTTTTTCCATACCCATACTGTTTCCAATTTCGACGAAGCCCAACAAGCCAACCATTCTTTATTCAACAATTTCTTCCATCAACTATTGGACAATGGTATCTACCTCCCTCCTAGTGGATACGAAACTTGGTTTATTTCCCATGCCATCAACGACGACGAAATTAATAAAACTTTGGAAGCTGTTCGAAAATTTGAATACGCTTAATTATAAAACTAAAAAGACTGTTGGCAACGATAGTCTTTTTTTAATTTAATGTGAACAAAAAGCATTGTTATATTAACAAAATATGAACAATTACTGACAATGAAGGTTGTAAAATTATTTTTAATTAATTTTGAAACATCAATTTCTTCTCAAACTATTGCTACAAAGTAATTACTCGTGGTTTTTGATTGGGTTTAAAAAAAAGAAGAAGTACAAAATACTCCAAAGTAAAATTAATATAACATGAACAAAAAAAAGATATTACTGATTGATGACGAACAAGATATACTAGAAGTACTGTCTTATAATTTGGAAAAGGAGGGTTTTTCAGTTTTCACAGCACAAGATGGAAACGAAGGAATAAAAAAGGCAAAAGAAATTGTTCCGGATTTAATATTATTAGATGTGATGATGCCGGGAAAAGACGGTATAGAAACTTGTGAAGAATTGAGACAAATTGCATCACTACAAAATACACTAATAGTATTTCTCTCCGCAAGGGTCGAAGAGTTCACTCAATTAGCTGGTTATAATGCTGGTGCCAATGACTATATTGTGAAAATTATAAAACCCAAAGTACTACTATCCAAGGTAAACGCTTTGTTGAAGCTAGGTTCTCAAGCATCCGAGAATACAAAAAATATTAGAATTGGCAATCTGTACATCAACAAAGAGAATTTCAAAGTTTCCCATGGTAATGAAAATTTTGTATTACCCAAAAAAGAATTTGACTTGTTATACCTTTTAGCCTCAAACACCGAAAAAGTATTTACCCGGGACGAAATATTGGGAAAAGTATGGGGAAACGAAGTAGTTGTTGGAGAAAGGACCATAGATGTGCATATCCGAAGATTGCGAGAGAAATTAGGCATCAACACCATACAGACTTTGAAAGGAATTGGATACAAATTGGAAATTGAAAAAAACGGGTGAATTTTATTTTGATGTACCAACAATAAAATGAAGTTTAATCTGTGAAATGAAAAAAGCCTATATTTCTTGTACCGTTATTGTGTCGAATTGCTTTTTTTAATTTTCACATTTATACTTTCGATTATTGCATTTGTTTGATATTGATGATATTACAAATTTTGTTCTTTTGCCCTGAAAACGAAATTTCGGTGTAGCCAAACAAAAAAACCAAAAACCCATGGCATAAACCGTGGACTTCACATTTTTATTATTTTTTTAAATGGAATCGGCGGATTTTATTTTAAGACTTGAAATCAGAAACTAAAAAATGTCTTGATACTTTTAATCATTTTTGAATTTTGATTGAGATATCCCAGTACATCAAAAAAAAATTTACCCCAATTTTTTACAAATAAAAGCGGTTGCTACAATGTTGTAACAACCATTTTTTTGTGTTAAAGTTTTATCTTATCCAAATGTCATCAGTTTCAATAGGGTTGTTATGTGTTTTCATAAAATCCCAAATAAATTTGTTTAACAATTTATATTTTTCAGTATTATCAATTGTTTTGTTATTTATCTATTGGCTGAAGATATTATTTCTGTTTCTTATATATTTTGAATAATAAATAAACAACAAATGCTAAAACTATTAGACTCAATATTTGGATAGCAAATAGTCTTGAGCTAAATTCTGCAATAGTTTTTTCCATAATTATAAATCTATATGTTCCCCTGCTGGCGCGAGCATCTTGCTCGTGTCCAATAAATTACTGTAGCAAAACTAATAAAAATATCACATTTTTTCTTTGAATTTATAATTTTATTGTTTATGGGTACGAGCAAGATGCTCGCAC
>JAFDZJ010000089.1 GCA_018266965.1 Bacteroidota bacterium | reverse complement strand
AGTTTGTTCCCAAACCTCCAAACAGTTTTCGCTAGCTGCGATTAAAGATACTTCACCTGTTTTTTCTTCTACATAAGCAATTACACTTTGTATAAAACACATACACCAAGATTCTCCATTGGCATTATTATCAACTGTTCTTTGGCATAACTCTACAAAAGTTCCATGGTTGTCTCCATTTTCCTCTTTCTCTCCGATGCAAATTTCTGCCACATACATTAGTAAGCTTCTTGCATCTTTTTCTTCAATTGCTAATTTAGCAGCTCCATGATTGCTCAATTTTAAATCTAGATAATTTAAAAGAGCGGGTTTAATTTTCCTTTTCATGATTTTTTAATTTTTAGTTTTAATTTCTTGTACAAAGTTGTAACAACGGATTGTTTTTGGAAATAACCCTTTTTCGGTATTTTTCACGGTAAGTTTTTTTAGGATTTGGCACAAAAAAACACATATACTATGTGTTTCAAAAAAAAATGAGTGTTTTTATCAATTCCTAGATGGGTATAGAAATATCTATTAATGTACCTGTTGAGTTAGATGTTATTATAAATTTACCATCAATACTAGAGATCCTAGATTGCATGGTGGACAATCCATAACCATCATTAAGAAATTGAGGTTGGAAACCCACACCATTATCGAAGATTTTTAGTGTAAATTGTTTGTCGGTTGCTTGTGCTAATATTTTCACTTCCGTAGCTTGGCTGTGTTTTACAATATTATGACAGGCTTCTTTTATAACCATCATCAAGGTTCTTCTGTTTTCCGATGAGAGTTTGTAATTATTTTCTTTGGCAATTTCTATTGTAAAAATGGTTTGTATTTGTGCTTTTGCCAAATAATTTTCTATGTATAGTTGGCAGTGAGCTGCAAAATTTATCAGTAAATCGTTTTTAGAATTAAGCGACCAAAGCATTTCCCGCATAGCATTTTTCATATCATCGGAAATACGGATAATTTCGTTGATGTCTTCTTGTTGCAATTTATTTTTATCGATTTGTTGTTTTAGTATTTCGGATTGTAGTTTTATGGCAGAAATCCCGGCACCCAACTCATCGTGCATATCACCAGAAATCCTATCTCTTTCGGATTGTAGGCTTTTTTGTATTGCTAATTCTTTTTCCAGTTTTTGGTTTTGTAATTTGGCGTCATTTAGCTGTTTTTCTTTTAGCAATAGTTGTTGTTTTTTGCTGTAAATCATCAAAATATATAAGACAAATCCCACCAATAGAATGGTTATTCCAAACAAGATGAAATAGGTGATTTTCAGTTCTGTAGGTACAACAAGCATTTAGGAAGATTTACAGTTTAATCCGATTAAGAAAATACAATAACATAAAAAGTTGATGTATTGAAAAGTATTGACAATTGTTTGCAGAAAAAATATATCTTGATTACTAAGGTATGATTTAGGAAATGCCGAAAAATAATAGGCGATACTCCAAATAAAAATCCCTGTCGCTATCCAAAATCTTTGTTTTTTGTAGAGTGGGATTTCGTTGGGATTTTTTATTTGCGAGTAATAATAATTTAGCGATAGAAAAAGGTATAAAATCACATTGGAAAGCGTATCAACTTTGTCATGATAAAAACTTTTGTTAAATGCCCATAAAATACAAATGAAGTACACAGCTATTAATACTAATTTTATTTTTTTTGCTGGTTGAAAATAGAAAATAAGGTAGATATTATAAATTAAGCCACTAAATAAATATATTCTCTCATCGCAGTTTTGGCGTATGGCTATCACATACAATTCGGATAAAAACACCGGCAAAAAATACAACCATAACTTCTCTTTTCGTGCTGTTTCATTATAAAAAGAAAAAACTGCACAAACAAATAACAGAAGTAAATATAGGGTGTCTAAAAAATTCATTGTTTAACAGTTTGGAGGGCAATGGTAATGTCTGTCATCAATAATTGCACCTGTACTTTCCAAATCTGCTTCGGTGGACATAAGAATTCCAAACGAATAGAGTTGTTCTATACTTTGGATTACAAATTGCAATTCTTCATCTGCAAAATAATCCAAAACTTGCATCATAGGATAGCAATAAATTGTTTTTAAAGTATTTCCTAGTTGGGTCTGGTTTTCTATCCAATTATACATTTCGTTTTTCTTTTGTGAAATATCATTTATGATAATTTTCTTTGTGTTTTCAGTTAATATTCCACCTGTTTTATTACTAATATATAAATTTAGATTTTCATACAATTTAGATTTTTCATATTCCGAAGTATAGATTTTGAAATCTTTTGGTGTTACAGACATAGGCTTTTGTGTTTTTAGCAAAACAAAATATTTTCCATTTTCATCAAATTCAAAAAAATATTGAAGATGAGGTTTTCTTGCAGCGTCATCTTGAAAATCGGAAGGTACAATACCCAAATGTAAGGTTACAATTTTGGATTTTGAATTTTTTATTTGATTATAAAATTCCATTTGTGCATCAGGTTGAAATTCGTAACAATCCAAAATTTCTGGCGATGGATAGGTAGTTTTAAAATCCCTTAATTGAGCAACCATGGCATTGGCAAAATCACTTGGGATTTTTATCATAGGTTTAAAATCGTTTAAGTTTTTTTCTAAAATTTCGAATACTTTGGCTAGGGTAAAAAGTTGAGTTTTCATGGTATTTAGTTTAGTATTAATAATGGTTTAGTTATTGTTAATCAGGTTAATGGCTTCTACTTTGTTGTTCACGCCCAATTTTCTATATATATTGTTAATGTGTTTTTTCACAGTTTCTATAGAGATACATTTTTCATCGGCAATTTCTTTGTACAATCTCCCTTTGGATATTGCTTCTATTATATGTTGCTCTGCGTGGGTAAGTATTTCCCAAAGATTGTTTTTTTGATTTTGCACTTGGAAAAAGTGTACTATTTTTCTTGCAATACTATTACTCATTGCCGAACCTCCTTGATAGGTTTCTTGTATGGAGTTGGTTATTTTTTCTAGACTTTCACCTTTTACCAAATAACCAACAGCACCAGCTTTCAATGTATTGAAAACCATTTCTTCATCTTCATAATTGGTAATGACTATAAAACTTGTATTGAGAAGGTTAGGTTTCAGAGTGGCTATAATTTCATATCCAAAAAAATCCTGCAATTGCAAATCCATCAATACTACATCTGGTTGCAAACTTGGCAAATTTTCCAAAGCAGATTTACCGGAATAAAAATTACCCACACAACTCAGGTTATCGCTATAGTCCAACATTCGTTTTAGGGTTTTGTTGTAGTTTTTGTCGTCTTCTACAATGGCTACAGAAATTTTCATGGCATGGTGTTTTTAGTTGTAGTAAAATTAATACTTTTTTTAATGATGGTATATACCACTTTTTCGGTATTTTTTTAATATTTATGAATTCAGTTAAAATATTTAACATAATCATTTATTTTAATGAATATTTATCAATCATAATAATTTATCAAATTAACAAAAATTGTTCACTACATGACAATTTTTGATAGAATTTCTTTAAAATCCTTTCTATAAGGGTTTGACAAGCAATTTGAAATGTATTCTAATCCGTACTTGAACACGGATTTAGCTCTATGTCCATGCTTTTTT
>JAFDZJ010000088.1 GCA_018266965.1 Bacteroidota bacterium | reverse complement strand
TTTTACAGCATTAGTTTGACATCATTAAGTTGAAAGTTCGCAGAAATAAATGGAAACAATCACACACTAAAAAATGATTTCAATTTCGCAAAGAACTTTTCTTTTTAGATAATATGAAACTGTTCTTGCAATTAATTTTTTATTTTTTGCTGTTTTACATGACAAGGTTTTGCATTTGTAATTTTGGGACATAGTAATAAATTCAAGCCATTGACGAGACAATACATTAACCGAGCTGAAAGTAATTGACAAAGTTTTTTTATAAAATCATTGCAAGACGGTTCAATAAATCACATTGACATTTTACCAAGACATTAATAAACAATTCTTTTGACAATAGACAGATGGATGTAAGAGCTACATGCATACAACAAGGGTTTTATGCAAGTGGGGCGGGACGGAACTCGATGGGCAGTAGTTCACTGTTGGGCAGCGGTGGGCTGACATTTTACTATCAACTTTTATTCATACTTTCAGAAATCAAAATAAAAAATGAGGTGACCGTCGGTTGGGCTGAAGGAATACTAATCCCCACCTGCATAAAGCCCCGGCCGTTGCCTGCAACCCATAACGACATTCTACTTCAAATGAAAATTATCTGGACTATACTCTTTTCTATTATTAGCTTTAGTTCGGTTGGGCAGAGATTTTCAGTGTCACCAGATAAAATGAACATCTTGTATCAAGACGTTGATAACCCTTTGACAATAACTGTTGAGAATTGCCCCTGTAGTCAAATGATTGTAAAGACAGATAACGGTAAAATTGAAGGTGAAAACTGCAGCTATTATTTTCACACTGATTCAGGATGGAAAGCCAACATACTTATTTATAAAAGGGTAAAACAAAAATTGGTAAAAGTTGGACAAAGTACTTTCCGTGTAAAATCAATTCCTTATCCAGTACCAAAAGTTGGGCCGTCTGCTGGAGGAAACATAAAAGCTATTGTTTTAAAAAACCAGCAATTTATAAGAGCAGATTATGACGATTTTGAAATTGATATATTTAGCCCCATTGACAGTTTTACAGTTTCAATTATTCGTGGCGACACTTGTGTTTATAATCAAATAAATAACAGGACGAGTGCATTTTCTAAAGAACTTGTAAATGCTTTGAGTGCAATAAAAGAAGGTGACACTGTGATTTTTAAAAATATTTTTGGTAGACGGTACAATGGAGAAGCAATTAAATTACAGCCACTTATTTTCTGTGTAACAGACTAAGTAATTCGTTGGGTATGCATGCAACATTGGGTTTTATGCAAGTTGGGCATGACCAGCGAACATCAGCAAATTGCAAATCCAGGCTTTAGTTCGGGCTAGACAAACAACTTTCAACTTTAGTTCTTAAATTCAACTTTATATTTTCAATCAGCAGCGGTTGTGGGCAGACGGAATACTAATTCCCAACCTGCATAAAGCCCTGCTCGTTAGCGGTAATTTTATGACAAACCTCAAATCAGTTTTCATCTTTCTTGTAATTCTTTGCTTCGCATGTACTTCAACTGAAGTAAAAGACTATCAACCAAAAAGAATTGCAAACATTCCAGACAGTGCTTTTTGGAAAGGAGGAGTTGATGGTGGAAATTGGTTTTTAGTTAAAGCAATAAATAGTCATAAAAATATAGTTGATATTTCCATTTATAATGACCAAGACGGAAGTTTAATTTTCACAAAAGCATTTATGTTAATTTGCCGTCAAGACAAACAAACTATAATAGGTGACTTAGAAAAGCAAATAAATTTTTTTGATGGTGAAAAAATTCATTTTATTAATCAAAATGACATTGATTGCTATTTATCACCAAAAGATTGACAGATGACGCTCTATAAATTTTTATACAAAAAAGCTTCTATCAAAAGAAAGGTTTTAGACATTAAAGACGACATTATAAAAATCATAAAACCTGCTTGTAAAGAAAAGTTTTTTATTTTTTATTACGGTGCATATGACATTGACCCCAGACATTTGGTTTATTGGATTTGTATAAAGACTGATGATTTAAAAACAAAACTATCTAATGACAAAATACTTAATTCGAAACTTCGACATATATTGACAATAAACAATTATCCGAGTGAAGCAATTGCAAATGTTCATATCGGTTTCGAATCACAAGAAACTGTTGACAGAGAATCAAATGGACATTGGTTTCATCATTTTAAGTAAAGAAAGACAAAAACTACCGCTAACAAAAGGTTTGGCAATATTGGGGCTTGACGGAATAAACATCAACTTTTGTACTACTATATTCCTTTTGTTACCAGCTCGACAGAATGCTTTTGAACATTAGTAATCACAATCAACAACAGTAACTGTATTTAACTTCAGTTCAGGCGTGACGGAACGCAGTTGCCCCAACATCGCCAAGCCCTGAACGTTGTGTGCAATTATGAAAACCCTATGTCTCATATCACTTTTTACACTTTCCACATTTCTGTCTTTTGGTCAAGACGGTACGACAAAAATGTTTGAGGATGCTGTAAGAAGTTAGAAAGAGACAAGTACTATAATTTATGTTGACAGTTCTATGAATTTCTATGGATTGGTGAGCAACGCAGCAAGGAAAGGAAAACTTGAAGGCTACTTTGACACAACCAAAGTGTCACTAAAATTGGCAAGAAACGAGGTTCGTCTTCTCGATAAAGAATTTAAAAAGGATTCGACACTCGCATGGACAGCTAACATGTTCGATAATTCACTGATGACAACTTATGACTCAGTGAATAAATATCGACTAAAGTTCATGAAAGAGCAAAAAGAAAAAAAGGATAAGAGATATTTTCTATTTAGCCGTATAGTTTATTTTAGAAATAGTTCGATAGCAGTTTTTCGATTGGCAGAGATGTATGGCTATTCGGCGGGATATGACTACTTATTCTTCTATCAAAAAGTTAACAGCGAATGGAAGCGTTTCATGAAAGTGTACATGGGAGCATGGTAAACTGCACACAACATGGGTTTGCTGCTATGCTGGCTGACGAATAATGTCTCATCTTTTGTTCGCTATTCAGCAGCGTTTCCGTCAGACGTAATTCCATTCAGCTTTAGTTCTTATCTTCAACATCAGTAATTCTATTGGGCTTCGGTTCCGGGCTGGACGTTTTTCAAATCCCAGCACAGCAGCAAGCCCCGGCCGTTGGCTGCTACTGTATTGCGACACTTCAAACTTCATACGCTACGACTATAAATGACATACAAAACACTAAACGAATACAAAGAAGAAACGCATCCTTGGCAACCCTTCATTCCGACAAATGCTGACAAATTAATTTTAGGCACTTTCCCTACAGCAGAAGGTAATAGAGGAGCTTATGAGTTTTTTTACCCAAATCCTAATAATGATTTTTGGAGAATATTATTTCAAGCTGCTGAAAAAAAATTAGACGATTACAAAGAAGCAAAGCCAATAGAAATCAGGAAACAGATTTTAGCAGATTTAAAATTAGGGATTGGCGACATTGGAAAAAAAATATTAAGACAAAAAGATAGTTCAAAAGACGACAACCTTTTTCCAATTGAATACACCGACATCTTTTTGATATTAGAAACTCATCCAGCAATTAAAAAAATAATCATAACAAGCAGCAGCGGTGGAAATAGTGTTCTTTCTTGGTTTCATCACTACTGCATTTTAAATGGACATAATTTTATAATCCCGAAGGACAAATTACCAATTAAGACAAAGTTGATTTTTAAAAGTCGTGAAATAAAAATTGAAATCATTTCCTCTCCTTCTCGGCTATCACCAATTAAAGGCGACAAATTGTTTGAAATGTATCGCAACGCAATTTTAAATGACTAAATATAAAATGAAAGAAATTACTTACAAGTTAGATACTCCAAAAAACATTTCGGACACAGACAAAAAAATATTTCTTGAGTTACTAATTCAACAGGGAAAAGTAACTAATCCTACATTGGAAAAAATAAATCGTTGCACATTTCTTTGTTTATGCAAAGTGGACAATAAAATAATTTCAATCGGTGCTATCAAACCAAAAACAAATAGCGACTTTAATTCTGACAAAGCAGACCTTGACAAATTTAGAAATGACTTTTCATCGGAACTTGGATACTGTTTTACATTGCCAGACCATACAGGAAAAGGTTTTTCATCTTCAATTGTAAAACTTCTCCTTGACAAATTCAGCGATACGAACCTAATGGCATCAACTGAACTTCGTGTAGACAACTCAATGACACGAATTCTTGAAAAAAACAATTTTAAACAGTTTGGGAAACCTTGGAAAAGTACAATTCATAAAGGGACATTGGGTTTGTTTTTAAAGTTTGTAAAATAGCAGACATACTCTGTTGCAGAGAGAGAACAGCAGCAGCCAACATGGGGTTTGCTGCAAGTGTGGCTGGACGTTGTAATCATCGGCAGCAGTTCGTTATTGTGCTTCAGTCCGGGCTTGACGGAATGCTATTTGGCTTTTGGTTTTTAACTTGTACTTTTAGTCCATCAATCAGCAGCGGTTCCGGGCAGACGGAATACTAATTCCACACCTGCAGCAAGCCCTGTTCGTTGGCAGAAATACGTATCGACACTTCCACATATCGACACAGAATAAAAATTTCCCATTTTGGTAACTTTTCACTACCTTTGACAAAACAATAAAGTTGAGGGTAATAGCAAAAAAGACACTTAGAGAATTTTGGGAGAAGCATAATGACTGTGAACAGCAATTGAAAGCATGGTTTCAGGAAGCCTCAAAAGCTGATTGGACTAATCCAAATGAAATAAAGATTGAGTATCCAAGTGCAAGTATTGTTGGAAACGACAGAATTGTCTTCAATATAAAAGGGAACTCTTACCGACTTATTGTGAAAATAAATTTTGATTATCAAATGGTTTGGGTTCGGTTTATCGGGACACATGCCGAATATGATAAAATAAACGCAAAAACAATTTGACATGAACATCAAGCCTATAAAGACAAAAAAAGATTACGAGCAAGCCATGCTTCGACTCGAAAATCTATTTGACGCAAAAAAAGGAACGCCAAAAGGCGATGAATTGGAAATATTGAGTTTATTGATTGAAAAATATGAAGATGAAAAATTTCCGATTGACTTGCCCGACCCCATCGAAGCTATTAAGTTTCGTATGGAGCAATCGGGTTTGACCCAAACCGACTTAGCAGACATTGTAGGACAAAAAAGTAGGGCGAGTGAAATTTTAAGCCGAAAACGAAAACTGTCATTAGACATGATTCGACAATTACATAAAAAGTGGCACATCCCGACAGAAGTTTTAGTGCAGGCTTACTGATGAAATGTACTTCTGCCAACATGGGTATTGCCAATAGTGGGGCTTGACATTGGAGCAATCAGCAGCGGTAATTCTATTGTACTGTGGTTCGGGGCTTGACGAATAAAGCCAGGCTTTAGTTCTTATTATTTATCTTTAGCAAAAAGCCAGGCAGTGGTTCCGGCGGACGAAATGCTATTTCCCCACCATCGGCAATACCTGTCCGTTGGCTGCAATTTTTTAGACCAAACTTTAATAAAATGAGAATTCTATTTTTTGCCCTTATTTTAGGCTTGACTTCTTGTGCAACTTTAAGAGGAACTAGACAAAACTTAAGTATTTCATACAAACTACATGAGGGAATGACAAAAAATGAAGTTGAAGCAATAATGGGACAACCCGTAAAAAGCGACTTTTACAAAAAAGTGGAGGAATGGCACTATTGTGCAACAGGCAGCGGTGCTGATGAATTTGTTGCATTGTTTTGTTGCGCTGATACCTTAGTAGCGAAAAAGGATTA
>JAFDZJ010000087.1 GCA_018266965.1 Bacteroidota bacterium | reverse complement strand
GCAGAAGTTGATGCGGTATTGAGATAATAATAGATTTCGTTTCGTGAGGTATGAAACGAGGCGGGAGACACGGACTGAGATCATACAAAATAATTTTGAAATTCCCAAGGTGTTTTTCCCGCTGGTAAGTGTTTTTTTTCTCTTGCAATAATTCTAATTAGGAGGTACATTTATTGAAAATTAATTTTTATGAAATTTCTCCCCCCTCCGGATTCTTTATAGACAAATGTTCAAAGAAATTTTATAGCTTTTGTTAATCAAAATAACGGAAATGCTTCTTTGGGAAACCCTGTAAATATTAAAGCGAGGCCAGACTATAGTATTGTCCAAAAATAATTGAGAAAGGAAATGGATATGGAAACCTTAAAAATACTATTAGGATGTTAAATATAATTAAATACAATTTTCTTTTCAAAATATTGATATTTTGGTTTTTAGGTAGCCTTATTATAAACACTGGTATTTACATACTAAGTATTTTTTTCAGTTTAATAAATAAGGAGTTCAGAAATGATATCTGGGCTGAAAATTTAGTTTTTTGTACAATAATTGTGGCCTGCACTTTATTAATAGGGTTTTTAATAAAAAAAATTAGACCTCCAAAAAGAAAAGGATTATATTTTTTAAGATGGGCAGTATTGTTTATCTTATTTCCTTTTTTAGCGTATAGTCAATATATGATAGTGAGTGAGCAAGCATTTACTCATATATTAGGCATAATAATATGGTATTTTCTTGCAGGATTTTTAATAGGATATTTTGATTATAAAATAGGAAAACGGCAGATAACAAAATGACATGCGTCTTACCTTTAGAGAATGCTGATGGCACAGTTGTAAATTGTGACTTTTATCCAATCGTTATAAATTCACTGCCAAACGGTTTTACTGCTAAATCGTTATTAGAATATTTCAGGCTCAATATAAATTTATTTTCAGAGCCGGTATGTTCATTTGAGCCATATAAATACAGTTTTTTCAAATTCATTTGCAGATACCGGTAGATGGAATTCTCCTTATGAATCATCTGCAGGGGCAATTGTACACTTGGATATTGCCGGAAATGATGGTTCTGTAATATTAAGCCGTTATAGAAACCAAATTGGAACAACCGGCAATTATGAAAATCATAATTTTATATTTTCAACATTAAACAGCCCATTAGATTTTAGACACCCTGTTGCGGGTAATCGGCGCTTCGGTATTTACAATACAGCAGAAAGGCCTGATGAATGGACGTTTTATACAATGGGAGTTGACAGGACGTGGGATTTTTATTTTGAATTATTCGAGGAAAGAGGATTCGATCAAGCAGATATGCTATGGTAGTCTATACAGCAAAATTTAGTTTCATATGTAAATTCACCAACGGCAGGCGGTGAAGCATCCTTTTATTCGAGGAGATCATATATCTCCCGGCCACAGTGGGAGGATGTAAAAAGATTTCTAAAGAAAGAAATTTCATTTTCACAATTAAAAACTGATTTAGGATGTTGAAATTAAAAAAAATTGCCGCAAGTTTAACTGTGATAGCACTTTCTTGTTTTGTGATGGGAAATTTAGTGTTCTTTTCTACAAGAATATTAGATTTAGTTATAGATTATCCTCATTATGAATGGTATAAATATAAAATCAGTTATATTCATTGCTTAGCATTTGGATTAATAAGTTGTTTTTACAGCTATTTATGTTATTTAGTAATTAGGTACTTTTTTATATCTTTAAAATGGGCTTTTAAAAAGCTGTTGATTTCATTTATTTCTTTTTTCATAGTATTTATTGGAATCGGGATTGCATCCGGTGGAATTTTAAATTTACATCATCCAATAGCAGTTAGTAATATTATTATATTTCTGATTATGGCTGTTTTCCTACCACTGTTAGATAAAAAAGTATTCAAGATGTATAATTTAATTTAAAATTAAGTGCAAAGAAACAAGTGAATAATGGATAATTCCTATTTAAACTCACCAACGGCTGGCGGTGAAGCAACCTTTTATTCGAGGAGATCATATATCTCCCGGCCACGGTGGGAGGATGTAAAAAGATTTCTAAAGAAAGAAATTTCATTTTCACAATTAAAAACTGCTTTAGGATGTTGAAAATTAAAAAAATTGCCGCAGGTGCAAGCGTAATACTAATAGCATCTTTAATTATGGGAATTTTAATTTTCTGTATAACAAAAATTCTCAATGCTACGGTTAAGTATCCTCATTATGAATGGTATATGTATCAAATTAACGTGGCAGACAGTATGAAATTTGCATTTTTAGTTTGCCTGTCTTCCTATATTTTGTATAAGTTTATTTTAATATTAATAAGAAGAAAATTAAAAATGGCTTTTAAAATTTTTATATGCTTATTAAGTTTTTTATCCTTTCATCTTTCATTTGGAATTATCACGGGAGGCATGGGACAGTTAAGCCACCCTATTACAATAAGAAACATAATTATTTACATTTTAATGAGCTGTTTAATACCATTAATTAACACGAAAGTTTTTAATTTTATGGAAGAAAAAAGGCATTTATTTTAATATTACATAATAATAATGCTTGAATTATTAGAAAGAAGAGGATTCGATCAAGCAGATATGCTATGGAAGTCTATACAGCAAAATTTAGGTTCAGATATAAACTCACCAACGGCAGGCGGTGAAGCAACCTTTTATTCGAGGAGATCATATATCTCCCGGCACGGTGGGAGGATGTAAAAAGATTTCTAAAGAAAGAAATTTCATTTTCACAATTAAAAACTGCTATATGATAAGAAACCCTCGCGGGATTTAGGCATTTCGATTCGTGGGTACGGACGACATGGGGCATGGGGACTATAACCCGAATTTCGGCATTTCGATTCGTTGTTCACGGAGTTTCGGTTCG
>JAFDZJ010000086.1 GCA_018266965.1 Bacteroidota bacterium | reverse complement strand
TGCACGAATCGATTTTGGACTTGGCATTAAGAAAAAATATCAAAGCAAGAACAATATAATTGCTCTGCAGAACCGAATTAAATCATTATTACTTTCTCATTTCAACAATATTGGAATGGACCCATATGAAAGCAATACAATGTTTTCAGATTATTTGCAACAAAATAAATATGCTCTTGATAATGTTGAATTAAGAGGTATTTACCAAACTCCTTCAACAACTTACAATAAAGGTTTTGCTAATAACATTGTAACATTCCAAAATAAAGCAGCTTATGGTTTATGCAATAATATCATTCCGTTTAAAAATAAATGGTCGTTATTTCTGCATTCTTCCATTTATAAAGACGGGCAAACAAAGCAAAATACAAAAGAATCTATTAGTCTTACTGATACTTTATTAAACAGTTTAGAAAAGGAGAACTTGCAATTTCAGCCTCAAAATTTTGATGCAGGTGCGGAATTGGCTCTCAATGATTCATCGCATTATTTTAAGCTGGCTATCAATTACCGCCGTTCAGCATTTTCTTTATTAGATCAAATTCAGAATAAAATTTATTTTGATCAAACTTATAAATCAAGGGGAGAAGAAACAAAAGTTGGAATATTTGATATTCGCCGTATTCATAAAAATAATCATTTGGAAATATCATACCAATATCAGAAAGGATGGTTATCGCAGCAAATGATGGTTTTACAAAATACTCCAACATTTATATTTAATTATCCTTCAAACAAAATTGCACAAAATTATAAAGTTGAGAGACAAATTCATATAGTCAAATTGGGTTTTCATCTTAATACAAAATGGATTAGCAAATTGGATTTTAGTTTTCAGTCTAACAAATATCAGTTAAGTTCAAATGCGGCATTAGTATTGGATAACGATATTCAACTTGATACATTTCAATTGAATAATATAATGAAGTCTCGAAATGGGACTTTTATAATAAATGGAAGTTGGAAAATAAACCGGTGGCTGTTCGATTATGGTTTAGGCATATCTTATTTATTTGAAAGTATTAGAGGCTCTACGGATTTCAAAAATAAAACATATCCATTTTTAGATTTAAATTTACAAGTGCCGATTAATAGCTATCATAAACTAAACTTTACATTGAAGAGTAATGAACCTTCTTTTTTTCAACAAATAATAGTTCCACAATATTATTTTCAAAATTATAGAGTGTATAGGGAAAATAGGCTAAACGAAATGTATAGGCATTCGTATAATGTAGGAGTTTTATACAATCATTTTTTGGCAAGAAAGAACAGGAATTTATTAGTGTATTATCAGGTTTCCATTTCCGCTCCACAAATTATAAACAGCATTCAATACGATGGAGCATATAATTCAAAAGCGGTCACCAGTAGTATGAATGAATATGGTGTAAGGCTTCAAACTTTGTTCGGGCAATATAATAGCAATTTAAAATTCATTGATAGCAAATTCAAATTATCGGCTTCTGCATCTTTATTAAAGCAGTACACAACTTCAAGTACATTTAATAAACAATTGAGTTTTACAACTCAAATAAGCTTGAAAAGAGAGTGGTTTAATGATTTGTCAACAGAAGCCGGGATTTCTTTAAATTTCAATAATACTCTTCATTCTAATTATAATTATCAATCTTACAATCCGTTTTTAGAAATTCAGGCAAAAATATTGCGACAAGTATCTGGTTCTTTTTATTTTAAATCAATGAATACGAAGAGCAATAACCAGCACTCAGATTTTCATTTATTAAACCTGAATTTATTTTGGAAATCTGATAAAAGCAAATGGCAATTCCGCTTTTCTGCCAATAATATTTTAAACAATCGCTTTTTGTTAACCAACAGCTTTGACCCATATTTTATTATTTATTACAAAGAATCTATTTTGCAGCGGTATTTAATGCTTCAAACTTCATTTACATTTTAATGGATAACCGTTATTTTATAGAAGTAGCTTATAACGGAAAATTATATGCTGGCTTTCAAAAACAAAAAAATGCTAATACAATACAGGCAGAGGTAGAAAAAGCACTTTTTACATTTTATAGGGTTCTCATCCCATTAACCGGGTCTTCCCGGACAGATGCCGGTGTGCATGCTTTTCAAAATTACTTTCATGCCGATATGCCAATACCGGTTAAAGAAAAGGATACCTATAATTTGAATGCCATTTTACCGGCCGATATTGTAATAAAGAGTATGAAACGGGTAGCAGCAAATGCACATTGCAGGTTTGATGCAATTTCCAGGGCATATCAGTATGTATTATACCAATCAAAAAACCCTTTTTTGAATGATAGGGCCTATTATTATCCATACCTCCTCAATATAGGCCTTTTACAAGAAGCAGCAGGTTTATTGTACCGTTACCGTGACTTTGAGAGCTTTGCCAAAAAACATCACCAGGCACATACAACCAACTGCGAAATATTTTTAAGTGAATGGGAACAGCAAAGCGATTGTATTATTTACCGGGTTACAGCAAACAGGTTTTTACGGGGCATGGTAAGGGGCTTGGTAGGCACTATGTTAAGAGTAGGCAGGGGTAAATATTCATTAGATGAGTTTCAAAAAATTATAGAAAGTAAAAATATTTCTAAAACTGATTTTTCAGCACCGGCACAGGGGCTTACGCTGGTACAAATACATTTTGAACTATAAAAATTGAAAAATATAAGTCTTGGATACGGGGCGTAAATATTTTTGAATAAAGGAATAATATAGGGATTTCCCTTCCTT
>JAFDZJ010000085.1 GCA_018266965.1 Bacteroidota bacterium | reverse complement strand
TTAAAATTATTAAAATTTAAAATTAAACAAAAATACAATACGATTGAAAAAAAATTCAATGATTGGGTGTTACCTTCATCGGGCGTTACCTTCATTGGGCGTTACCCAATGCTATTGATGTCTTCATTGGGCGTTACCCAATGCTATTGATGTCTTCATTGGGCTTTACCCAATGCTATTGATGTCGCTACTTCGTAGCTCTTCATAACTTCATAACTTCATAACCTCATAACCTCATAACTTCATAACCTCATAACTTCATAACTTCATAACCTAAATTACCTCATAACCTTTTCAATCTTTCAGCAGCTTGTAGTATAGTCTCTTCTTTTTTTGTAAAACAGAAACGGATATTACCCGTATTTTTCTGATCATGATAAAAAGCAGAAACAGGTATTGTTGCAACTTTCAGTTCTTTGGTAAGCCATATTGCAAACTCTTTATCCGACATGTCAGGTTGATAATTTTTGAAATTTCCAGTTTGAAAATAACTACCATTAGCAGGTTTTCCAAAATCTATTGGTACATCTTTCATTGTTTCCAAAAAAAGATCTCTTTTCTTTTGCATAAATTTTTTATTTTCTTCTACATCAAAAATTTCTAAATATTTAGCCAAAGCGTATTGAGCAGGAGAATTAGCACAAAAAGTAAGGTATTGATGGACTCTTCTGAAAGCCAAAGAAAGCTCTTCACAAGCAATTATATACCCCAATTTCCAACCTGTAACATGGAACATTTTTCCAAAAGAAAAAATGCTAAAACATCTTTTTTTCAGTTCAGGATGATGAAAGGCACTATAAAACAACGCATCATCATACACCAACAAGTCATAAACTTCATCGGAAATCACGATAATCTCTGTGTCTTTTATATAATTCCAAAAAATATCAATAGACTCTTTGGACCAAATTTTACCAGACGGATTATTGGGAGAGTTGATAATTACCGCTTTTGTTTTCTCGGAAATTGCATCAACAAAATGTTGCCAATTAATCTCAAATTTATCATTGAGAGCTACAAATACTGGTTTCCCACCATTCATCTCTATTGCCGGAACATACGAGTCGTAGCAAGGATCAAAAACAATTACTTCATCGCCAGGTTGTAGTATAGTTGCGAGTGTGGTATAGATTGCATAAGTAGCTCCCGGAGTTATGGTAATTTCAGTTTTATCAACTGAAATTGGTAATTTTCTATTTTTGTTGAAGGCAACAAGATTCTCTATTAGATAAGGATTACCTTGCAAAGGTGCATATTGGTTATAATTTTTTTCGGTAGCTTCTGCCAAAAGTTTCTTTAATCTATCATCAATTTCATAATCAGGAAAACCTTGGGAAAGGTTGATGGCAGAAAATTGTTCGGCAAGTGCTGACATTTCGGAGAAAATAGTGAGATCAGAACCATTATGTTTTCGTGGAATATTCATTATAATAATTGATTAATATTTTAATAAACGCAAATTCGGAATAATTATTTATTTTTACTCGCATAAATTTTTATAAAATTAAACAAAATATCATGAAAAAATTAGGAATTTCAATTGTTTTATTATTAGGATTAGTATCATGCAAAACGATTGATTATGCTACCACAGGCAAAACATTTCAACAATCGTATGAATCCATAAAAGCCATTGATTTGAAAAAAAATTTAATGGTAATAGCATCAGACGAAATGGAAGGTAGAGATACCGGAAGCGAAGGACAAAAGAAAGCTGGAAGATATATGATTGATTATTATACTTCCAAAGGTATAGGACACCCTCCAACAATGAATTCCTACTATCAAAATGTTCCAGCAGAATTTATGAACAAACAAAGTTGGACAGGAAAAAAATTCAACAATTCGGAAAACATTTTAGCCTTTATAAAAGGAAGTGAAAAGCCAGAAGAAATTATTGTTGTTTCTGCACATTATGATCATATTGGTAAAAAAGATGGCGTAGTCTATAACGGAGCCGATGATGATGGCAGTGGTACCGTTGCTGTAATGGAAATAGCAGAAGCCTTTAAATTAGCAGAAAAAAAAGGTCATGCTCCTAAAAGATCAATTTTGTTTCTACATGTAACAGGAGAAGAACACGGCTTGTTTGGCTCTTTATATTATACAGAAAATCCAATTTTCCCATTGAAAAATACAGTTGCAGACCTCAATATCGATATGATAGGAAGATGCGACCAAAACAATTGTGGCAAAGATTATGTCTATGTAATTGGCTCGGAAATGTTAAGTTCCGAATTGAAAAAGATAAATGAAGAAGCCAACAAAAAAACATATAATATGATATTGGATTACAAATATGATGACCCAAAAGACCCGAATAGACTCTATTATAGAAGTGACCATTATAATTTTGCGAAAAATGGTATTCCGGTGGCTTTTTATTTTGATGGCATACACGAAGATTATCACAAATCCACAGATGATCCAGAGAAAATAGATTACCAACTTTTGCAAAAGAGGACACAATTGGTATTTACTACCGCTTGGGAATTAGCAAATAGAAAAGAGAGAATAGTGGTCGATAAAAAATAATACAGAAAATAGATAAAAAATCCACACCTTACTATTTGTGTGGATTTTCTTGTAGTCTCACCAAGAATCGAACTTGGATCTAAAGTTTAGGAAACTTCTATTCTATCCGTTGAACTATGAGACCTTGCTTTGCAAAAATAAATAAAATGGTTGTAAATTATTACCGCACATCATTATTAAAAAATTGTTTTTTGTTAAAACTACTATTTTTTTCATATAAACAACTTATTATCAACACTATAAATATTTTAAAATTCTATTGATTTTAACAATATTGTTAATTGATTTTAACATTTACTAAAAATTTTAACATTTTTTTAACACTCTTTTAAAAATGCTTATTCAAAGTAAGTTACAAAGGTTGTTATGATTTTTTTAAGATATTTTTGTTGGAATTTAACAAGCATATTTTCGTTGGAAATAATTACGACTTAATTTTGCCCCGTTAAAACCCCCAAAAATTAAAAATATGGTGAAAAGAGTTAGTCTCGTAATCATAATGATGATTTCAATGGTAAGCGTTTATTCTTTTAAGAATGAAGCTGCAGAAACAAAAACAAGTCTTATATCGTACTACCACGATAAATTTAACGGTAGAAAAACAGCTAGCGGCGAGTTATTCGACAACACAAAACTCACAGCAGCACACAGAAGTCTTCCTTTTGGTACAAAATTGAAAATGACCAATTTGAAAAATGGAAGATCGGTAATTGTGAAAATCAACGACAGAGGTCCATTTCACACTTCCAGAGCATTGGATGTAACCAAAGCAGCTTTCCAAGCAATTGCAGCTGTAGGACACGGTGTAATTCCGGTTGAGTACGAAATTGTAGAAAATTAAAAAATCATTAACAAAAACAAAAAACTGGAAAATAAATTTCCAGTTTTTTTTTCGAATATAGTAGAATTGCCCTTTGATTGGAGGATTATAGTACGATAAGAAACCCAATCATAATTGGTATGATAAAAATCTTTTAACAATCAATTGCAGATTTGTCAATTATCACTATATTTGCAAACAGAAAAAATTTAGCAATGGCAAACCAAATAAAAGGAAAAATTTCTCAAATTATCGGTCCCGTTATTGATGTGGTTTTCAAAGAAGTGGAAGAACTTCCGAAAATCTACGACGCTTTACAGCTTATGAAAGATAACGGTGAAAAATTAGTATTAGAAGTAGAACAACACATTGGAGAAGATACTGTAAGATGTATCGCAATGGACGCAACAGACGGACTAAAAAGAGGTCAGGAAGTTGTTGCATTAGGAAGTCAAATCACTATGCCTACTGGCGAAGGAGTGTACGGAAGACTTTTCAATGTAGTTGGAGATGCTATTGATGGTATCCAAAACCTATCCAAAGAAAACGGTTTGCCAATCCATAGAGAAGCACCAAAATTCGACCAATTATCAACTTCTGCAGAAGTACTTTTTACAGGTATCAAAGTAATTGACCTTATTGAGCCTTATGCAAAAGGAGGAAAAATTGGATTATTTGGTGGTGCAGGTGTTGGAAAGACAGTATTGATCCAAGAACTTATTAATAATATCGCAAAAGGACACGGAGGACTTTCTGTATTTGCCGGAGTAGGCGAAAGAACAAGAGAAGGAAACGACCTTTTGAGAGAAATGTTGGAATCCGGAATTATAAAATATGGAGAAGATTTCATGCACTCTATGGAAAATGGAGGTTGGGATCTTTCCAAAGTTAATTTGGACGAAATGAAAGACTCCAAATGTACTTTCGTATTCGGACAGATGAATGAACCACCAGGAGCAAGAGCAAGAGTTGCACTTTCTGGTCTTACTATTGCAGAATATTTCCGTGATGGAGATGGCGAAGGACAAGGTAGAGATGTACTTTTCTTTGTGGACAATATATTCCGTTTTACACAAGCTGGTTCCGAGGTGTCCGCACTATTAGGAAGGATGCCTTCTGCGGTAGGTTATCAACCAACACTAGCTTCAGAAATGGGTGCTATGCAAGAGAGAATTACATCAACAAAAAATGGTTCCATCACTTCCGTACAAGCAATTTATGTACCTGCGGATGACTTAACGGATCCTGCTCCTGCAACAACTTTTGCCCACCTAGATGCAACAACAGTATTGGACAGAAAAATTGCTTCCTTGGGTATTTATCCTGCGGTAGATCCATTGTCTTCTACTTCCAGAATATTAACACCTGAAATTTTGGGTGCAGAACATTACAACACTGCTCAAAGAGTAAAAGAAATTTTACAAAGATACAAAGCTCTACAAGACATCATTGCAATTCTTGGTATGGAGGAACTTTCCGAGGAGGACAAATTAGTTGTATATAGAGCTAGAAAAGTACAAAGATTCCTTTCTCAACCTTTCCATGTTGCGGAACAATTTACTGGTATCCCTGGTGCTTTGGTGGACATAAAAGACACCATTAGAGGTTTCAACATGATTATCGATGGTGAGTTGGATCATTTGCCAGAAGCTTGTTTCAACCTAAAAGGTACAATAGACGAAGCCATAGAAGCAGGACAAAAAATGCTTGCCGACAACGCTTAATAAATTATAAATTTTGAATTTTGAGTTCTTTAATTCAAAATTCAAAATTTAAAATTCAAAATTATTTATAATGAATATAAAAATTTTAACCCCGGAAACTGTAATTTTTGATGGCGAAGTGGACTCTGTTCTTTTGCCGGGAAAAAATGGTGATTTCCAAATTATGAAAGATCACATTGCAATAGTATCATCTTTGATTAATGGAGATATAAGACTTTTCACAAATAATATTAATGATAGTTTCTCTAAAAATTTCAAAAAAGATAATGATGCAAAAAGTTCTTATTCTTTTACCATAAAAAGTGGAGTAATAGAATTCAGCGGTAATAAAGGAATTATTCTTGCTGAATAATTTATTATCATAATAAAAACAAAAAAGCTAATCCATGGATTAGCTTTTTTTGTAGAATAGTGTGAAATCTAATTTGCAATATCCGAAATGAATTTTATTCTTAACATTCTTAGTTCCTCATCGGAAAGGTCATCTCCAAATTCATCTGTAATTACTTTCATGCTATCGCTTTCGGACTCTTTCATGAAATCCATAAATTCTTCAACCAAATCTTCATCTATATTATCCTCTATATAGTAATCTATATTCAGTTTTGTACCAAGATAGACAATACTTTCCATTTCTTTTAGCAACTCGTCCATGGAGATATTTTTTGCTTTGGCAATATCTTCCAGATCTATTTTTTTATCGGTATTTTGTATGATGAAAACTTTGTGAGAAGACTTGTTCGCCAATTGCTTGATAACCATATCTTGTGTTCTTTCAATCTGGTTGTCTTCTACATATTTTTTGATAAAGTCTGCAAATTCTTTTCCAAATTTCTTGGCTTTTCCATCACCAACACCATATATTTTTCCAATTTCGTCTATGGTAATTGGATATTGTACCGTCATATCTTCCAAACTAGGATCCATAAAAACAGTGTATGGAGGAATACCTAACTTTTTTGCAACTTTTTTTCTTAATTCTTTCAGAAGATTGAAAAGATTTTGATCCAAAACATTGCCATTTTTTATTTCAATTTGGTCTATGTCTGCTTTGGTTTGTGCCAAATCATACTCTCTATCTTCGGCTATTAAAAACACTATTTCTTGTGGATGTAGAATTGCATTTTTCCCTTTTTCTGCAATTTTTAGTACTCCATAAGTTTCTATATCTTTGGAAAGATAACCTTGTACTGTGGCTTGTCTTATGATGGATTTCCAATAATTATCTTGTTCATCTTTACCAATACCAAAATATTTATGATTTTCTAATTTATACGATTTGGTAATGGAACTTTCTTTTCCTGTAATAATATTGATAAGCTCTTTTGTTCGGAATTTTTCCTCCAATTCCTTTACCAATTTCAAAATAATTTGCAAATCTTTTGTTGCATCTTTCAATTTTGGAGGGTTCAGAGAGTTGTCGTCCATTTTTGCACCATCTCCATTAATCGGGTCAAAACTTTCACCGAAATAATAGAGTAAATATTGTCTTCTACTCATAGAAGTTTCGGCATATCCAACTACCTCGTTTAGCAATTGAAGACCGATTTCTCTTTCGGAAACCGATTTTTGAGCTAGAAATTTCTCTAATTTTTCAATATCTTTTGGATCATAGAAAGCAAGACAATGACCTTCTCCCCCATCTCTACCAGCTCTACCGGTTTCTTGGTAATAACTTTCCAAAGATTTCGGAATGTCATAATGGATAACAAATCGAACATCTGGCTTGTCTATTCCCATACCAAATGCAATTGTTGCAACTATTATATTGCACTCTTCCATTAGAAATTTGTCTTGGTTGGAAATTCGTGTTTTAGCATCTAATCCAGCGTGATACGGCATTGCATCAATACCATTGACTTGTAATAACTGTGCAAATTCTTCAACTTTTCTTCTACTAAGGCAATATATTATACCTGATTTATTTTTATGTTGGTTGATGAATTTTACAATTTCCTTATCTACATTCACTTTTGGTCTAACTTCATAAAAAAGATTAGGTCTATTGAAACTTTCTTTGAAAACCAAAGCATTATTCATACCAAGAGTTTTTTGAATATCGTCTTGTACTTTTGGAGTTGCAGTTGCGGTAAGTGCAATTACTGGGACTCTGGCAATTTTATCAATTATTTGTTTTAAATTTCGGTATTCCGGTCGAAAATCGTGTCCCCATTCCGATATACAATGTGCTTCGTCTATTGCTACAAAAGAAATTTTTATTTCTTTCAAAAAATCGGAATATTCATCTTTTATCAATGATTCCGGAGCGACATACAACAATTTGGTTTTCCCATTTCTAATATCGTCCATTACAGATTTTGTCTGTACACGATTCAGGGAAGAATTGAGTACATGTGCTATTCCTTCTTCGGAAGAGAGTCCATTAACAGCATCTACTTGGTTTTTCATAAGAGCTATAAGTGGCGATACAACTATTGCTGTTCCCTCGGACATCAAAGCTGGTAGTTGGTAACAAAGTGATTTTCCTCCACCGGTAGGCATAAGGACAAACACATCTTTCCCAGACAATAATGAGGATATAACTTGTTCTTGCTGTCCTTTGAAAGCAGAGAACCCAAAATGTTTTTTTAGTTCTCGAGTTAGTTCATTGTTTTTCATTGTAACTTCAGATGAAATCAAAATTTGTTATAAATTTGCACTAATTCAAAATTAATCAATATTTACGACAAATCAAATTTTTATTGTTTTTTTTTGAATTCTTTTTATAATTAATAGAAACAATCTTTTTTAAAAAAGTAAATTTACAACTAAATTCAACATGAATGCTAAACAAATAATAGAATTAGGAAAAAAAGCTATTGAAATAGAAATAGATGAGCTAGAAAAATTGAAAAACAGGATTGATGAAAATTTTGTAGTTGCAACAGAAATTATTAATAATACCAAAGGAAAGCTAATAGTAGTTGGGATAGGAAAATCTGCTCATGTAGCAAATAAAATAGTAGCAACACTTAATTCCACTGGTACTCCTTCACAATTTCTACATGCTTCGGAAGCCATACACGGAGATCTAGGAGTTATACAAAAGCAAGATGTAGTCCTTTGTATTTCCAATTCGGGCAATTCTCCGGAAATTGCAAATCTAGTACCTTTCCTAAAAGACTATTCGTACAAACTTATTGGCATGACAGGAAATTTGAATAGTAAACTTGCCGAATTTTCGGATGTTGTTCTCAATACAAAAGTGGACAAAGAAGCTTGTCCCAACAAACTAGCTCCTACCAGCTCTACAACTGTACAAATGGCACTAGGAGATGCTTTGGCTGTTGTACTGATGGAAATGAAAGATTTCAAAGCAAATGATTTTGCAAAATTTCACCCTGGAGGAAGTTTAGGAAAAAATTTAACTGCAAAAGTTGAGCAATTTTTGTCCTCTCAAAAACCAACTGTAAGTCCAGATGCTGGTATTAGAGATATTATCATTTCTATCAGCTCCTCTACTCATGGAATAACAATAGTAACCGAAAACGATGAAATCCTAGGTGTAATTACCGATGGAGACCTGCGAAGAATGTTACTGAACGACAATGATGTTTCGAAAATTACAGCACAAGAAATCATGTCGAAAAAACCTAAATCTATAGAAAAAAATTCATTAGCAAAAGTTGCCATGAAAATTTTAAAAGATAATAACATAGGACAACTTGTAGTTACCGAAAATGGCAAATACTACGGAATTATTGATTTGCACACTCTTTTGGACGAAGGAATCAACTAGTATTACACGAGAAATAATAAAATTTAATAACAAAAAAAAGAGTGAACAACGAGAAAGATATGTCCTTTTGGGCACATATAGGCGAGTTAAGAAGCCATTTGATAAGATGTATTATTGCCATTGTCATTTGTGCAGTTGTGGTTGGTTACAATATAGAGTGGATAACGGACAATATATTTTTTGGACCGGTAAAAAATGATTTTCTCACCTTCAAGGTGGTTAATCATTTTTCTAATTTATTAATTGGTAAAGACAGTATTACACTTCCGGCAGAATTTCCTGTAAGAGTACAAAGACTATATCAGCAGTTCAATGTAATGATGGCGGTCTCCATATTTGGAGGTATGGTTATGGCATTTCCGTATATTGTATGGGAAATATGGCGTTTCACAAGTCCGGCATTGCACCCTAACGAAAGAAAAAATTCTCTATTTGTCATCAATGGAGTTTGGATATTATTTGCATCAGGGATATTATGTGGTTATTATCTCATCCTTCCATTTGCAATTAATTTTGGAGTTATCTTCAAAATATCAAATATTATTATCCCACTTTATGATCTTTCGGATTATGCAACTTTATTTTTTCAAGTTGTCCTAGGTATGGGTGTAATTTTTCTATTCCCTATATTGGTTTATTTTCTTACCAATCTAGGACTTTTGACTCCACAATATATGAAAACCTACCGTCGCCATGCAATAGTACTAATCATGGTGGTTGCAGCAATTGTTACTCCAGCTGATGTTATGAGTATGATGATGGCAGCTCTACCCTTGTTACTTCTTTACGAAGTGAGTATTATCATGTGTAGTAGAACTTACAAAAGACTACTAAAAAAAGAAGAAAACCAATCCAATTCTCCCGCTATTAGTGAGTAGATTAGGTTACGAAAAGAATTTTCAGAATCTAGCAATTTTGTTGCTAGATTTTTTTTTGTACTGAAAAGCAAGATTATTAAGTTTTATTTTTTTTTAATCGAAAAATACAATGTATTCAATAATTTATTAATACTTTTACAATATTAAAACTAAACTATTAAAATAAATTAAAAGCCATGAGAAATAAATTATCTTTTTTATTTTTAATAATATTCCTAAATTTCAAATTTCTCCAAGCACAAACATATCAACTCTCAGGAAACCCAGTTAATATTACAGGTTGGTCTTTGGTATCCAATGCAATCATCAACACAGATTTCATCCAACTAACAGCAGATCAAACCGGATTATACGGAGCAATAAAGCTTAATGACCAAATCAATCTGAAATATTGTGATAAATGGAAAGTAGAATTCGATTTTAGAATCGATGGAAATGGAACAGTTACCTACGGAAGAGGAGATGGTTTTACATTTTGGTATCTAGTCAACCCTCCAACTGGTTTTGTTTCTGGTGGTGGTTTGGGTATTCCTGCCAACGCTTCTGGATTGATGGTAGGATTTGACATTTTCAACAACACCACAGAAGCTCAAATGAGTAAAATACACATTTTATATGGTACAAACAATGGTACGAATAACAATATTGAATTTAACAATACTCCTGGAAGTACTTTTCACTCTCCAGACCTCAACCCCACCCAACCATTTGTGGGTGCAAACTACAAACATGTAATTGTAAATGGAGAAGTAGATCCCAACAATCCCAACAATTGGATTATAAAAATTTTGTTGGACAATGTACAAATTGTAAATCAATCCTTTGCTCCATCAGGAGGAGCAATTGGTATGACTCAAGGGTATTTTGGATTTTCAGCAGCAACAGGAGGTGCAAGTGCAAGACATTCTATAAAAAATGTGAAAATATATGTGGACAAAGTTCCAATTTTCCAAAACACCATTACTCCTAATGTTTGTATCAATCCCACAACAGGCACAGGAAATACCAATCTTACTCAATATGAAAATCAATTTGTAGCCAATCCTGCGAATTATACCTTTACATATTTCGTACAGGGTAGTACAGTACCAATTGCTAATCCTTCCAACTTTCAATTTACAGGAAACACCAATGTACAAGTTGTGATAAAAGATCCAACCGCTACATTGTGCGACAATGGCGATGGAATAATTGTGATTCAACCAACTCCTTTTGTCGCTAATAATGCCACACTAACAGCTTGTAGCAACAACAATTCTGGTTTTGCAACCTATAATCTTACCCAAGCAAATGTAATTAACGACCCTACTGTTACAAAAAAATATTTTTCTACCCTAGCAAACCTCAATGCAGGTATAGAAATTCCAAATCCTTTTGTTTATACTGCACCACAGAGTGATGTCTATATACTAGTAACCAGTGCAACTGGTTGTACAGCTGTTGCCAAAGTAACTTTACAATTCTACCCCAACGCTGTTGTAAATGACCAAACTTTGAAAACTTGTTTTTTGGAAAATATTACCACCAATGGAATATTCAATTTAACACAAGCCAATGTTTCCGCAACACCTGGAATTGTAAAACAATATTACCCTTCTCCAACAGATGCCATTAATGGAACTAATGAAATCCTAAATCCCACCAATTACAATGCTCCCTCTGGATTTGTCTTTGTAAAAGTAAGTACTAACCAAGGTTGCTACAATATCGCCAAAATCACTTTGAAAGTAGAAATTCCACAACCATCTAGTTTACTGAAAGATGTAATAATCTGTACCGAAAAAACAACAACTCTTGATGCCGGTCCAGGTTATTTGAAATACGAATGGAGTACAGGAGCTACAACTTCTTCTATTACTAATGTTGGGGTTGGAGATTATTGGGTAAAATTGACAAAAGATGGTTGTACTACCAAACAAACAGTAAAGGTAATTCCTGCAGCCATTCCAACCATTACCAATGTAGAAGTAAGCAATAACAATGCAACAATTATGGTAAATGGAGGCAAACCTCCCTATCAATACTCCAATGATGGTATTAACTGGCAAGACTCCAATATATTTATTGGGTTACCAAGAGGTCAATTTCTAATTTTTGTGAAAGATCAAAACAATTGTTCGCCAATTATGACTACTGTTACCAACCCCTATCTTATCAATATCATTACTCCAAATGACGATGGGCAAAATGACACAATAGATTATTCTGCACTTGGATACAAAACAGACTTTACTATGACAATTTATGATAGATATGGAGTTGCAATACATGAAGCTAACAAAAAAAATAATTACACTTGGAATGGAAAATTAGGAGGGAGAAAATTACCAACAGCCACTTATTGGTACACGATAACTTGGAAAGAAAACGACCCCAAACAAACTCCTGTAAAATTTTCCGGATGGATATTACTAAAAAATAGAGATTAGAATTTTGAAAAACGACTTCGGTCGTTTTTTTTTAGTTTATACAATTTGAAATATTAATCATCATCAACCTCCTTATTTTTTCTTATTTTTGTGGAAATAAATTTCAAATTCAACATGAAAAAAACATTCCTATTTTTACTAATTTCTTCATTTTCTTTTGCTCAAACTTTTACCAAGCAAGACACACTAAAAGGCACTAATACGGACTTTAGAAATTTTTGGGATGTAAAAAAATACGAATTAACCGTAGAACCAAATTTTCAAGAACAAACAATTGTAGGAGAAAATACTATCTATTTTGAAATTATAAAAGATATAGAAAATCCCACCTTCCAAATTGACTTACAACAACCCATGGATTTCAAATTGATAAATGACAATCCAGAATTGTACAAGGTAGATAGAGAGGGGGATTTCATATTTATTTCAAGTAAAAAAAAATATAAAAAAGGAGAAAAACATAATTTCAAATTTTCTTTTTTTGGCAAACCCACCATCGCAATTAGACCTCCTTGGGATGGAGGCTGGGTTTTTGCAGAAGACAACAACGGCAATCCTTGGATGTCGGTAGCACAGGAAGGAAATGGTGCATCGCTTTGGTTGCCCATAAAAGATATTTGGAGCGACGAACCAGACCAAGGGATTATCATGAAAATAATAACCCCAGAAGAATTGGTAGGTGTTGGAAACGGAAAACTTATTTCTACCACACAATCCAATGGAAAAAAAACCTGGACTTGGGAAGTGAAAAACCCTATCAATACCTACTCTATTGTACCTACAATTGGTGATTTTGTTAATTTTAAAGATCATTATCTAGGGGAAAAAGGAAACTTGGATTTG
This sequence comes from Bacteroidota bacterium, assembly GCA_018266965.1. Taxonomy (GTDB): domain Bacteria; phylum Bacteroidota; class Bacteroidia; order Flavobacteriales; family Weeksellaceae; genus Amniculibacterium. Next base: position 1,349 of record JAFDZJ010000085.1, on the reverse strand, counting down.
GACTATTGGGTATTAAAAGAAAATCTATCCAAAGCAGAAAAACAATTCCAACAGGTAAAACCCATGATGAAAGCCTTTGAATATTGGTTTGGTCCCTACCCTTTTTATGAAGATTCTTACAAAATTGTAGAAACTCCTTATTTAGGCATGGAACATCAAAGTAATGTTGCCTATGGTAATCATTATGAAAATGGATATTTGGGGAGAGATTTGTCCGGCACTGGCGTTGGTTTGCATTGGGATTTCATCATCATCCATGAAAGTGGACACGAATGGTTCGCCAACAATATTACTGCAAAAGATCAAGCAGATATGTGGATACACGAGAGTTTTACCAGCTACTCCGAAACTTTGTTCACTGAAAACTTCATGGACAAAAATTCTGCTAACAGCTATGTACAGGGTACTAGAAGAGCAATTTTGAACGACATACCTATCATTGGAAAATATGGGGTAAGAAATGAAGGCAGTGGCGACATGTACTACAAAGGTGCCAATATGATACACACCATAAGACAAGTCATCGACAATGATGAAAAATTCCGACAAATTCTCCGAGGATTAAATAAGGATTTCTACCATCAAACTGTAACTACCCAACAAATAGAAAATTATATCTCGCAACATTCCGGAACGGATTTTTCGTCAGTTTTCAACCAATATCTTCGGACAACAAAAATCCCTGTTTTGGAATATTATTTCAAAGGAAACAAACTTTTTTGTCGTTGGAATAATGTGGTTGATAACTTTTTTCTTCCAATTAAAATTGCAAATAAAACCATCATTCCTGGTATAGATAAATGGAAAAAAATACGATTGAAGAAAAACCAAACTTTCGAACTGGACAAAAACTACTTCATCAATTATAAAGAAATAAAAGAAAATTGATTAACCTTTCATTAAATTAATTTCAAATATTCTTTCCAAAATCCATTAATAACAAACCACTCCTAACAGTTTTCGACTAATAACTTTCTTTGTTTTGTTACTATTTGTAAAATATTTATGTATTTTAGCAGTCCTAAAACAACAAAATATATGATTGCGATTGTAGATGGAGGCTCGACCAAATGCGACTGGGTCCTATTGGACAACAAGGGGAATATCACTATTAGGACTGCAACAGTTGGATTTAATCCCAACATCACGCAAGCGGAATTAATAACTTCGGAATTAGCAAAAAACAAAGATTTAGAATCAATAAAATACAAAATAACCCATCTTTATTTTTATGGTTCTGGATGTGGCATTGAAAGAAATTGCAACATTGTAAAAACAGAATTTCAAAAATATTTTCAAAATGCAAAAATTGTAGTAAAAGAAGATCTTACCGCAGCAGCTTATGCAGC
>JAFDZJ010000084.1 GCA_018266965.1 Bacteroidota bacterium | reverse complement strand
TATTTACATTTTTCGCTGTAAAAATACTATTTGCACAAAATTTAGAAGCCGATTATATTTTCAAAAATGTGAATATTATTACAATGAAAGATGATAAGGTTTTACCAAACAAAACCATCGTTATAAAAGGTGGAAAAATCTTAGAAATATCGGATAAAACCAAGTACAAATCCAACAACACAATCAATGCAAAAGGAAAATATCTAATGCCAACCATGGCAGATGCTCATGTACATTTGCCACAGAATAATGAAGAATTGGAAAAAGTTATGAAACTTAACCTAATAAATGGAGTTACCAAACTTCGTTCTATGAGAGGTGATTGGAATGATGTAAATCGTAGGATTAAATATACCTACGAAAAAGATTATTATCCACGCTTGTATTTGTCCCCGGCACCTATCCATAGAAGCCATGAACTTTCAGTTGCAGATCTTGAAACTTATGTAAAAGCATCAAAAGATAATGGGTTCGATTTTATAAAAATACTAAGCATCAAAAACCAATCTATGTTGAAGCAACTCGACAGCATTTGCAAAAAATACGATGTAAAGATTGCAGGACATTATCCTGAAGATGCAAACGGGGTAAGTTTTCCTGATGATATGGTTTTCAGTACCAATTACAAGACTTTTGAACATCTCGGAGGGCTTATCGGTGAGTCAGAACACTTTGAAAACAGAGTGAAAAAAATGAAGCAAAACAATATTTTTGTTTGTCCCACAATGCAATGGTTCGCAATTGGATATGGACAATATGGTGTTGATGAAATGCTCAACCAAAAAGGAATGGAATATATCCCTACGGAAATAAAAAAAGATTGGGCAGAAAAATCTAAAAATTATAGAGAAAAATTAGGAAAAGAGGCTTTTGAGCAAGAGAAAAACAAATATGCAATAGAAATGCAAGAGAGATTAAACGCTACCAAACGATTGAATGACGAAGGAGTGAAATTACTATTAAGTCCGGATAGCAGTTCTAAATTTATTGTACCGGGTTTTGGTATGTTGGAAGAAATGAAACTGTATAAAAAAGCAAACATTTCTAATTTTGATATTTTGAAAAGCGCTACTACAAATTTCGCTATGCTTTTTAATGAAAATTACGGCACTATCGAAACTGGGAAAAATGCAGATTTTATTCTACTTTCACAAAATCCTTTACAAGATATAAAAGCATTGGAAAATATTGATGCTGTTTTTTATAACAAATTCTATCTGGACAAAAAGCAATTAAACGAAATCGCAAAATCTATTCTGCCGAAATAGAACTGTCATTAAAAAAATAATAATACAAAAATTTCCTTTTCGTGGCTAATTAATTATTGTTAAAACATCACTACCAATAACACATTAGCCACGGCATTCGCATTTAAAAATGTTATAATACAATTTTGTTTCAGCAAATTTAAGGGACTTCGGAAGCAGAAGCGTTAAGAAAAATGAAATGAAAATCGTTAAGAAAACGAAGTTTCGCCGATTCCTTTGAAAAAAAATACTGACGCAAATTTCTAGTGTTTGAGCATGCGATGGAAAAAGCAATGGAGCGAGTTTAGAAATTTTAGATTTTCATTTCATTTTTTAGCTTCTGATTCCAAGTCTTGAATTTTTGGTACTTTTGTTTCAAGACAAAAGTACAATGTAATAAAAACAATTATTTTATTTAGTTTCAAATGCGAACGCCGTGTAAATTAGCTATACTTAATAGATTTTACAGGAGAAATTTTACTAATCAAATAACTTGGGATAATCAGGGACAATGCAGCTACCAAAAGTATTCCAACAGAGATTAGGATTATATACAAAGGATCTATATCCACCGGAACTACGCTTACATAGTAATTGTCGGGGTTGAGTTGTATAATTCCAAAATATTTTTGAGCAAAAAGCAAACCCAAACCTATAACATTACCATACAACAAACCTGGCACCATAATAAGAAGAGTGTAATTAATAAATATTGCCCTTATTTGAGAATTATTAGCTCCCAAAGTTTTCAAAATACCTATGGAATTAGTCCTTTCGATAATCAAAATCAACAATACCATGATGATATTGATAATAACCACCACCAACATTAGGGTAATGATTATGGCAATATAATTGTCGAATAAATTAATCCAATCCTTTATCATTGGGTATTTTTCGGTTGCTTTTTCAGCGTAATTTTTCAGTCCTATATTTTTTTCAATTATTGGGAAATCTTTGTCTATATTGTTAATATTGGTTAAGAAAATATCCAAACCACCAATGTCGGATTTATCCATATTTAGGATTTTTCTTACATGGTTAATATCTCCAAGTACAAACTGGTCATCAATCAATTTGATGTCGGTTTTATAAATTCCTATTACTTCAAATTTCCTATACAAAGGTTTTTGATCAGCTTTAGAAAAAATAGCAACAATACTGTCTTTAAGTTTCAAATGTAGGTCATTGGCAATTTTTTTGGAAATAGTAACCCCATTATTATACCCTTTGCCATCAATTTTTGGTGTACTACCTTCTAATAAAAATTTTTGAAATCTTTGTTGGTCGAAATCTTGCCCAATCCCTTTGAAAATTATTCCATCAAAATTATCTTTTGTCCTAAAAATTCCTGTTACCGTGGCAAAAGATTGTACACTGGCAATATCAGGATTTTCTTTAATCTTTTTTAAATTCAATCCTTGCGTATCCAAAACCGATGTATTGTAGGAGGTATTGGAAGCCGAAGACTTTACAGTAATATGCCCACTGAAATCGGCAACCCTTTCTTGGATAGCTTTTTTGGAACCCAAACCTGTGGCTATTGTAATTAGCGAAACTATAATACCCAAAGCAACGGAAACTCGTCCTATAAATACTATTACCCTGGAAAGAGTATTTTTGTTATCTTTGGATTGTGCAATTTTTCTCGAAAAATATAATGGAAATTTCAATCGTATGAATTTAAACCTCAAAATTAAAAATTTACTTCTTATTTGCCTAATTTTTTTA
>JAFDZJ010000083.1 GCA_018266965.1 Bacteroidota bacterium | reverse complement strand
TCAGGAGTTGAACTTCGGAAATCTCCTGTACTTTTAGCGAATCTTGCGATGCTTGTTGTGCAAAGCAAATAGGACTCATGCAGAGTCCAAAAAAAACAAATCCTTTCATTCTTTTAAACTTTTTATAAAATTTATAGGAATAAAAGGGGTTATCAATAAGTTATACAATTACCAAAACCAATAAGATAACAATCCTTTTTGTTTTGATTTTTCCCTAAACAGCATTACCTGTTCTAGGTTCATTGGGTATAATCTCAGCCAGTATTAGGCACCCCTTCAATTTCTGTTGGCAAATGTATCACTTTTATTTTTTTAAATTCAATAAAATTTATAAATATTATTTATATTCATTCTAAATGATTTTCATCATAGAAAAAGACTTATTTTTTGTAATTTTGAAAACTTATAACAGAATGTTATTGTAACAATTGATAATTTAAAAACTTTATAGATATGATTTTTGATCTTGAGATGATTAAAAAAGTGTACGAGAGATACCCGGAAAGGATTGCTGCGGCAAGACAAGTTGTTGGTAAACCACTTACACTAGCAGAAAAAATTCTTTACACCCACCTTTGGGAAGGAAACGCAACAGTAGCCCAAGAAAGAGGGAAATCTTATGTGGATTTCGCTCCGGATAGAGTAGCCATGCAAGATGCAACCGCACAAATGGCTCTTTTACAATTTATGCAAGCAGGAAAATCGAAAGTTGCCGTACCTTCTACTGCACACGCAGACCACCTTATCCAAGCTAGGGTAGGTGCAGAGTCCGACTTACAAGAAGGAATCAACAAAAATTCCGAGGTGTTCAATTTCTTAAGTTCTGTTTGTGATAAATACGGAATAGGATTTTGGAAACCAGGAGCAGGTATTATCCACCAAGTAGTTTTGGAAAATTATGCTTTCCCTGGTGGAATGATGATTGGTACCGACTCACACACTGTAAATGCAGGAGGATTAGGAATGGTTGCCATAGGTGTAGGTGGTGCAGATGCCGTTGATGTAATGGCAGGAATGGCGTGGGAACTGAAAATGCCTAAACTAATCGGGGTAAAACTTACAGGAAAAATGAGCGGTTGGACAGCTCCTAAAGACATCATTCTAAAAGTTGCCGGTATCCTTACTGTAAAAGGTGGTACAGGTTGCATAGTAGAATATTTTGGAGAAGGTGCCGAATCTATCTCTGCAACAGGAAAAGGAACTATCTGTAATATGGGTGCAGAAATTGGAGCGACTACTTCCACTTTTGGATATGATGATTCCATGAGAAGATACCTAGCTGCAACCGGAAGACAAGAAGTTGTAGATGCTGCTGATAAAATTGCCGAACACTTAACGGGTGATGCAGAGGTTTATGCTAACCCAGCACAATATTTCGACCAAGTAATTGAAATTAACCTTTCAGAATTAACACCACACCTCAATGGTCCTTTTACACCGGATTTGGCAACTCCTGTCGCTGAATTTAGAGCTAAAGCCGAAGCCAATGGTTGGCCTTTGGAAGTAGAATGGGCATTAATAGGTTCTTGTACCAACTCTTCTTACGAAGATTTATCAAGAGCAGCTTCTATTGTAGAAGATGCAGTAGCCAAAGGGGTAAAACCAAAAGCAATCCTAGGGATTAACCCTGGTTCGGAACAAGTGAAATTCACTGCTGAAAGAGATGGTTTCTTGGACTCTTTCAGAAAGTTTGAAAATGCTAGAATTTTCACCAATGCTTGTGGTCCATGTATTGGACAATGGGATAGAGAAGGATCGGAAAAACAAGAAAAAAATTCTATCATCCATTCTTTTAACAGAAATTTTGCAAAAAGAGCAGATGGAAATCCTAATACCCACGCTTTTGTAGCCTCTCCGGAAATGGTTGCTGCGGTTGCTATTTCTGGTAGATTGGATTTCAACCCAATTACTGATACGCTAACCAATGAAGCTGGTGAACAAGTAAAACTTGCCGAACCTACCGGACACGAATTGCCTTCAAAAGGATTTGCAGTGGACGACAATGGCTATCAAGCTCCTTCCGCAGATGGATCTGCTGTGCAAGTTGTTGTTAGTCCTACATCGGATAGATTACAATTATTGGAAGAGTTTCCAGCTTGGGACGGGAAAAATATTTTGGGAGCAAAAGTTCTTATCAAGGCTTATGGAAAATGTACTACTGACCATATTTCTATGGCAGGTCCTTGGTTGAAATATAGAGGACACTTGGACAATATTTCCAATAATATGTTGATAGGTGCTGTAAATGCTTACAACATGGAAACCAACAAAGTGAAAAACCAATTGAATGGAGAATATACAGAAGTTCCTGCTGCTGCAAGAGCTTATAAAGCTGCCGGAGTTCCATCAATAGTTGTTGGAGACGAAAACTATGGCGAAGGTTCTTCCAGAGAACATGCTGCTATGGAACCTAGACATTTGGGAGTAAAGGCTGTTTTGGTAAAATCTTTTGCCAGAATCCACGAAACCAACCTTAAAAAACAAGGAATGCTTGGTCTTACTTTTGCAGACAAAGCAGATTATGATAAAATCCAAGAAGATGATACTGTGAATTTCTTAGACTTAGATCAATTTGCACCAGGAAAAGCATTGACATTAGAGTTTGTTCATGCAGATGGTTCTAAAGATACTGTGGTAACCAACCATACTTATAACGAACAACAAATCGATTGGTTCAAAGCGGGTTCTGCTTTGAACTTGATTAAGCAACAAGAGAAGTAATTTTTTTGAAATATAAAAGTAAACCGCTTAAGAAATTGAGCGGTTTTCTTGTGTTTAATAATTGCAACTGATAATTAAAAAATCATTTTAGATAATGCTGATGTTATTGTCAAATTAAGTTTTGTTTTTTTAATTGGGTTATTTTTTGGAGTCTATTTGGCTCGTAACTAAATTTACATACTTTCTAAAAATAATTTAGAAAGCATATTTTATCAATCTATAAAGAGGCTCACATAAAAAAAAATGGTTGTTACAACATTGTAGCAACCACTTTTATTTGTATAAAGCAGATTTTATTGTGCTTTTTTTGTATGTTTGTTTCCAGGTTAAATCCATTTTATCTCTTATGAATATCGAAGATTTTATAATCGCTCCACAACCTCCAAACTCACAACCTTGGCAATTGGGAAATTTGTTTACGAAAGAAATTAAAGAAAAGAGCATCGTTCTATTGTATGTTTCGGATTGTAGAGGTGCAAAATTTGAAGCAGAAAGTCAGAATTTTTTCGGAATAAGAAAAAAAATTGCACAACTCTCCAATGGAGATTTTAATTTGGAGATATGTGATTTGGGAGACCTGATTTCCGGGAAAACTACTCAAGACACACAATATATCCTACAGGAAGTCTTAGCGATATGTTTTAACAAAAAAACAATTCCTATCATTATTGGAGGAAGTGTGGATTTGTCTTACGCCATGTTTTCTGCTCTTGATTTTTACGAGAAAAACATTCGATATACTCACATCACTAACACCATTTCATTGTCTAATGACGGAGATGATGTTTCTGAGAAAAATTATCTTTCAAAAATACTTTCAACAAAAGATTTTACAATATCCGAATTTAATTTTCTAGGAATCCAAAGGCATCTCCTAAATCCTGAAACCTCGAAATTGCTAAAAGAAGTGGATTTTGAGGTTGTTCCACTCGCTACCATGATGGACAGTACCTCCAAAACAGAGCCCTATTTCCGAAGAGCAGATTTGGTAACAGTAAATTGTGATGCCATAGAAACTTTTGATGGTGCTTTCTCACTTCGACCACAAGTTAATGGACTCAACAAAAGAGAAATTTGTGCATATATGAAAGAAATTGGATTGAGCCAAAACTTGAAATCGGTAGGGATTTTCAATTACAATATTTATGATGCCAATCCTTTGCACGAGCAGTTATTAGCCCAAATGATTTGGTACTTGTTGGAGGGAATTCACATACAGAAATCCCACCCTAAAGACAGGCAGACAGAAATATTTGTAATCGCTTTGGATTCGGAAAATTACACTTTTCAAAGAGATGTATTTGCGGATTTATGGTATTTTGGCACAGGAGAAATAGCAACTTGTATGCCTTGCACAAAGGAAGATTTCGAACAAGCAAAAAAAGGAAATCTAAACAAAAAACTTGTGAAATAACAGCATTGTACAACATGACAACATCTACCAAAGTTTCGGTAATAGTACCCGTCTATAATGTTGAAAAATATTTGATGAAATGTTTGGACTCACTCGTTGCACAGACATTAGAAGATATAGAAATAATTGTGATAAATGATGGATCCACCGATCATTCTCAACAAATAATTGAAAACTTTCATCACAAATATCCAGGAAAAATAAAGTTTTTTGAAAAAGCAAATGGAGGATTAAGCGATGCTAGGAATTTTGGGCTGGAAAAAGCAATTGGCAAATACATAGGATTTGTAGATAGCGACGATTTTGTAACACCAGATATGTTTTTGGAAATGTATGAGTTAGCAGAAAAACACCAAGCGGAAATGGTCATCTGTAATTTACAAAAAATAAATGAAGACGGAATTGTTGTTCAAAAATTGGAGCAAATACCCAATATGCCGGAAAAGATAGAGCTGGAAACCCATATTTCTGTATTTTCGGACATCAGTTATTTTGCGTGTAACAAATTATTTTTAAATTCTTTATTTAATGATTTTCGATTCCGAAAAGGAGTACATTTTGAAGACATACAACTTGTCCCACAATTGTTACTCCAATGCAAAACAATTGCCCAAACACAAAACTACCATTATCAATATCTGGAAAGAGCCAATTCTATTTCCAAAACCCATACCGAAAGAGGATTGGACATTCTAGAAGCGGTAGAAGATGTTGAGGTTGCTTTTTGGAAATCTCCCTACAAGCATCATGAAAAAGCACTGAAAAATTTTCAAATCCTGGAAGGTGTCTATACTTATTTGGCATATCTAGCTTTTGTGAAAGACGAACAAATTTATACAAAAATGACTCAATATTTAAAAAGTTTCAGACAAGAAAGAAAAATATCTACAAAAGAATTATTGAGTTATACAAGGTTTGGTCGAAATTATCTATTATCTTTGCCCACAAGAAAAAAAATTTATTATTTGTTGGTTTTCTTCGGACTTGGGAATTTTCTTAGACGGCTAAACTTTTAAAAACTCGAATACCCTTCATGCACATTCTCCATCCAATTTTCATTGTTATATTTCTGTTTCTTGCATTTGCAAGTTACTATGAAGTATTTCGATTGGAGAAAAAACAACCCATTTTCACATGGATTGCAGGGATTCTTATGGTGGTTGCAGTAGGATTTCGTATAGGCGTTGGTGCAGATTACCCGGTGTACAAACAGCTTTTCACAGATTTTTCTATATATGTTAATTATTCTGATGTTTTTGATAAAGCATTATTCCTGAAAAACAATTTGGAAATAGAATGGTTGTTTGTACTGATTAATAAGCTCGTTTTTAATTTTGGATTTCCTTTCTATATTGTAACATTTATCATGGCATTGATTGCTATGAGTCTTAAATTTTCTGCCATCTATCAAAATGTTGAGTTTCCAGCCTTGGCACTGATGTTTTATTTCATGCCGATTATGTTTTTCGAAGATAGTGGACAGATGCGACAAGGGATTGGAATTGCCATTTGTGTGTATTCTTTCAAATATATCAAAAGTAGGGAAGTTTGGAAATATTTGGTGATGATGTATTTTGCATTGGCTTTTCATAAAACGAGTATCGTTTTTTTACCAGCTTATTGGCTAGTAAGGATACCTATGAATCCTACAAGGATATTTTGGGTGCTAGTGATAGCTCTAATAACTTCTCCATTGGAGTTGTATAGATTGGGTGGTAGTCTTTTTTCATCTATGACACCTCAGGATATTTCTGGAGCTTATACTGGATATTTGGACGACAGGTATTATGGTACAGAAGTAGAAACCGGACTGAATGATGTAGTAAAATTGGTTTGGATTTTTATTTTAATTAAATTTGACAAAAAAGGTTGCGAACGGGTTTGGTATTATGAATATATGCGAAACTTGGCAGTATTTGGCATGGCTTTATTTTATTTTTTCAGGGCAAACGAAATTTTTGCGGTTAGATTACCCGGTGCATATATGTTTTTTGTGGCAATGTTTTGTCTTCCCAACATTGTATATGCTGTTCAGGAACAATTTAGGCAATATTTGTACCTTTTGTTCATGACCTATTTTACGATGATGTTTTTCTATTTTGGGAAGGGAAATGGATACAAGGGAGCATTTTCATCGGATAGATACCAAAACGCATTATGGCAATAATATGATGTTAGCGATAGAAACTTTTTTCAATACAATAGGAATACCTTTTTTCTATGCCAAACTTATTTTGAGTTTTGTATTATCTTTTGCTATTGTATTTTATAGCATTCCTACTGTTATCAAAATTTCTAGACGAAAAAATTTGATGGATGAACCCGGTGGTAGGAGTTCACATCTTAGGAAAATACCAAATTTGGGCGGGATTTCTATTTTTTATTCCATTTCAATTTGTGCTTCTATTTTTGCTTTTGAGCTTTTTGAATCTTACAAGTTTCTTTTTGCATCTTTGGTCATACTCTTATATATTGGGGTGATGGACGACATCGTAGTGATGAGAGCTTATAAAAAATTATTGGCTCAGATTGTGGTAACTTGTCTTATAGTGATAGGTTCGGACATTAGGATTAGAAGTTTTTTTGGGGTATTTGGGATTTATGAAATCAATTATTTTATGAGTGTTTTTGTGAGTATTTTCACCTTTATTATTCTCATCAATGCTTTTAATTTGATTGATGGCATTGATGGTTTGGCAGGAGGATATTCATTTTTGTGTTCAGCATTTTTTGGAATTTCCTATTTCAGATTAGGCGAATACAATTATCCATTGGTAATATTGTCGGTGGTTATCATGGGAAGTGTTTTGGCATTTTTGTATTATAATCTATCAAATTATCGAACAAACAAGATTTTCATGGGAGATACTGGTTCTATGATTTTGGGATTTTTATTAGCATTTACCGCAATTTGTTTTATCGACTTGTTTATCAGCAAACAGACAGCACAATATACTTATTATCATCTACAGTCTGCACCCGCTATTGCTGTTGCAATACTAATATTACCAATAGTAGATACCCTCAATGTAATTATTATCCGTATTAAAAATAAAAAATCACCCTTCGATGCGGACAAAAATCATATCCATCACAAGTTGCTCGATTTAGGACTTACCCATAGGAGGTCATCTTTTTACATTATTATCTATTATCTAGGTATTGTTGGCATTGCCTTTTGGATCAGGCATAGCAATGTCAATGTTCTTTTATTGGTAGTGATGATTTTGGGTTTTATAGGAGCTTATCTTCCAGATTTGGTTAAAAGAATAAAAAAATAATATTTTTGCAAATTATAAATTTAGGATGAAAAATATCAATTATCTATTACTATTAGTGTTTTCCACACTTTGTATATCTTGTGTAACAACAAAAGAAGTGAGGTACAACCAACCTTCGGAAAGTTTGGTAATCAATGAAGAAGGTTTAGTGCCTTACAATATCCAACCTTATCGAGTTACCAAAAATGATATATTAAAATTAAATATCGTAACTACTCCCAAAGGTGATGCCGCCCAGTTTTATTCATCTCTCAATACTTCCAATGGTGCCAGTGGTAATAATATGATAGGAGGGGGAAGCTCTGGCAATGGAAACGGAGGTAATGCTAATTTTTATTTTAATGGATTAAAAGTAGATACCAATGGGGAGATAAATGTTATGGGAATAGGATTTATAAAAGCCGAAGGTAGAACTTTGATGGATATTTCCAAGGAATTACAAGACAAGGTAAATGAAAATTTCGTGGTTGGAAAATCCGAAGTAAGATTGGATACCGACGGAATAACCTACTATATTATTGGTGATGTAGAAACAGTTGGTATTACAGGTGAAAAAGTCGCCCACAAAAATACGCTTAATATTTTTGAAGCTTTATCCATCAATGGTGGACTCAACAGGACTGTTGATAAAAAGATAGTAGAAATCCACAGAAAATTCCCTGAAGGAATAAAAGTTGGAAAAATGGATCTTACCCGACAAGATGTAATGAACTCTCCCTACTATTGGTTGCAAAATGGTGACGAAATCTATCTTAACACCAGAGGCAAAAACCTTAATGGATTTGGGAAAGATCCTGTACAAACCCTTACAACAGGAGTTTCCTTGCTTACAACAGTTATGTCTATCTACCTAATCTTAACTCGATTTTAATCATGATTCCAGATAAAATAATTAAAACTGAAGCGAAAGAAAATGTTGGAACATTCTCTTTATTCGACATCGAACATTTTTTGAGACGAGTACTTAGAAATTGGTATTGGTTCTTATTGATGGGTTTGATTGGCTATGGAATTGCCTATTTTTATAGCAAATATTACGCACAAAGAGTCTATGCCTCTAGTCTTACACTTAGTATTTCTAATAACACTTCCAGCTACTTTACACCTAACCAATCCATTAACTTTATTTGGGGACAAGGTGGAAACCAAGACGGGGTATTACTGAAAAAATTATTACTTTCTAGGACACACAATGAATATTTGGTAAATGAGCTAGACCTATACACCAACTATACTACAAAAGGACTGATAAAAGAGACCTACCTAGACAAATACGACTCGCCGATTTTATTGGAAATCGACAAAAATCATTTGCAACAAGTAAACTATCCCATTACTTTCATACCAAAAGGAAAAGACAGATACGAAGTTGTACTTCCTGCCGAAGGACAGTCCTTGTCTTTATATAATTATAAAACCGAGTCTATGCAACCGGTACAAAATTATGCCCGACAACAAAACAAAGTAATTTCCATTGGAGAATGGTATGAAGCACCCAATTTGAAATTCAAACTAAATAAAAATCCTAGCCCATCACCAATTATTTTTCAAAATATCATTGTTTCTCTATCAACAGTAAATGATGCCGTGAATACAATCATAAATACTTTGAGTATAGAATTTGATAAAGAAATAAATTCCATGATGGTCATTTCCAAAAAAGGATATAACCTGAATGGCACAGTCAATTTCTTGAATATTTCTGTGGACGAACTCATCAAAAAAAGATTGAAAGACCAAAATGTAG
>JAFDZJ010000082.1 GCA_018266965.1 Bacteroidota bacterium | reverse complement strand
CCAACTTCCAAAGAATTTGCAAAAGGAATAATCTTGGCAGATCGCACAGAGATGGGACAAGAGATGACAGAAGATTTTAGCAAGACCGGATTGGTGCATTTTCTAGCGATTTCTGGCACACACATGATTGTTATATTTTGGCTAATTTCTTTTGTTTTGATGAAACTTTTCCCTAGAAATCTGAAAAAATTGGCAATTGTTTTATCATTAATTTTTATATGGGTATTTACAGTTTTTATAGATTATGGCAGCTCGGTAGTTAGAAGTGCTTTGATGCTTACTGTATATTATTCATTCTCGATGCTCAATAGAAAACCAGATGTGCTTCATTCCTTGTCTTTGGCAGGTTTCATCTTATTGGTTGCCAACACACAATCCTTATTCGATGTTGGATTTCAATTGAGTTTTCTAGCAGTTTTGGGAATATATTGGCTTAATCCATCATTTGAAAAATTATTTCCAAAACCAAGAAACAACTTTCAAAAATTTTTTATTTCAATAACATCGGTTAGCATTAGTGCACAGTTGGCGACATTACCATTGGTCATTTATTATTTTCATCAATATTCGGTACTTTCCATTTTTGTTAATATATTAATAGTTCCATTTTCCGAGATTATAATTATTTTTTCTTTGTTAATGACTTTACTGCTGGGTATTGGTTTGGAAATAAAATGGATAGATTGGCTGTTTGATAGGGTTGTAACAATATTGATGGAAGTAATTCATTTTTTCTCAAAAATAGATTGGGCGTATTTTGAAAACATACCATTGTCCTTGGTAGAAGTGGTGCTATTGTTTGTTTTGATGTATCATATCCCGAATATAGTCCTCAAAAAAAATAACAAACAGATTGTTATATTTTCATTTTTTTTAATGATGACTTTTGCTGTCCGACTATTTCTTAATTTTTATTATAACAATAAAAACGAAGTTCTAACTATGAAAAATGGTAAAAAGGAAATGTTGATTTTAAAGAAAAAAAACAAGGTATTCTTTTATATTCCAGATGGAAGTGATACAATTTCAATAAAAAAATATACCGTCAATCCCTATTTGTCTTCACGGCGAACAAACAATTACCGGTTGAGATTTATTCCAAATAATTCAAGTAAGGTGTTGATAGACGGGAAATTATATAATTTAAAATAAATAAAATCTTCCTGTTTTTCATTGGTGTTATTTTATAAAATGCTGTTATCCTTATTTAGAAACATTCCAAACTATATACTTTCTTAAATTTCTTTCTTTCAAAAATTAACAATTTTTTAACTTTGTAGGAAATAAAATCAAAAAAAATCGAATAATTATGGCGGGATTAACGAGTTCTACCATCGGTAGAAAGTACGCAATGGCATTATCAGCTATGTTTTTGCTCATTTTCCTCATCATGCACCTTTCAGTGAATTTAGTTTCTGTTTTCAGTGTGGCAGCATTCAATGAAGCATCAACTTTTATGGGTTACAACCCGTTGATACAGTTTGTTATGCAGCCAATCTTAGGATTTGCAGTTATATTTCACTTCGTTATGGGTATGGTTTTGGAAATGAAGAACAACAAAGCAAGACCTGTGAAATATGCGGTTTCTGGTGCGGCAGCCAATTCTTCTTGGGTGTCCAGAAACATGGCGATTTCAGGATTGGTAATTTTAGTATTTCTAGGATTACACTTGTACGACTTTTGGGCTCATGAAATGAATTATAAATATGTAGAGCATTTGGCTCCCAATCCGGAAAGATTTTGGGACGAATTGCACGAGAGTTTTGCAAATCCTATAAGAGTAGCAATATATTGTATAGCTTTTGTATTATTAGGATTGCATTTGGCACATGGATTTCAATCTTCATTTCAATCTATCGGTGCAAGACATCCAAAATATACACCTTGTATAAAAAACTTCGGAAAATGGTATTCCATACTAATTCCGGCAGGTTTTATCATCATTGCTTTATTTCATTTTTTCACTAAATAATAACCATAAAAGACATGGGAATATTAGATTCAAAAATTCCAGCAGGTCCATTAAAGGACAAATGGACTAATCATAAAGACCACATGAACTTGGTTTCGCCTAACAATAGAGACAAAATAGATATTATTGTTGTAGGAACTGGTTTGGCTGGTGGTTCTGCTGCTGCAACTCTTGCAGAACAGGGTTACAATGTAAAAGCTTTTTGCTATCAAGATTCGCCGAGAAGAGCTCACTCTATTGCTGCTCAAGGTGGTATCAATGCAGCAAAAAATTATCAAGGTGATGGAGACTCTACTTATAGATTGTTTTATGATACTATAAAAGGAGGGGATTATAGATCCAGAGAAGCAAATGTATATAGATTGGCAGAAGTTTCTGCAAACATTATCGATCAATGCGTAGCACAAGGTGTTCCTTTTGGAAGAGAATACGGAGGACAATTGGACAATCGTTCTTTTGGTGGTGTACAAGTGAAAAGAACTTTCTATGCGAAAGGACAAACTGGTCAACAGTTGCTACTTGGAGCTTATTCCGCAATGAGTCGCCAAATT
>JAFDZJ010000081.1 GCA_018266965.1 Bacteroidota bacterium | reverse complement strand
CAAGATTCAACATCAGTAATTCTATTGAACTTTTGTGCTAAAATGCCGCCACATCGCAAAGCCGTAAACCGTTGGCGGTAATGCTAACAGACCGTGCTACAAACGGACAGACGAATGACAACCCAAAGACTGACAATAAATTTTGGAAAGTGGACAGCGACATACAAACTATTTGACTTCGGGACTGAACAGGCAGACAACCCGACACGCAAGCCTGCACGACAAAAAAATTAAAACACCCCCACCGCACGAAAAAATAAAGTTCTTTTACCAGCCGCACATTGGCACATTTGGTTTTGCCCCAACTCACGAAGCCAACGCTTCGCAAAACCAAAAGAGCCAATTTCCCTACGCTCAATTTTGTTACATTAGCAATTCTGAATTTTGATTATGGCAGAGTTTAACCGAAGACCAGAAACGAACAACATTTTTGAAGGAACTTCTGACGAAGTAATTGAGGTCGTTTTGAAAGTAAAAGACGACTTTAATGACCGCTATAATCGTAATCCTGAAAACAAATTAAGGGCTGAACAAGTAAGAGAACTTTTATCATCAGAAAACCGAATTTGTTTTTTTCAAAAACAAAAAGCAGACGACCAAAACAATCGTTCACGACATAAAATAATTATCCCAATCGGGAACGAAAGAGCCATTGAAACTATTGTTGGCTTATGGACAGATAAAATTGACACATTTACCGAGCTTTATTCATACAGAGTTGCTAAACTGAAAGAGATTAGTTATTTCAACGAACCTACAAAAAACACAACAAAACGAAATTGCATATTCCGTTTTGCAGACATTGACAAGAAAGACGGCACAAGTGCCAATAACTTTAAAGAACTATACAAAACCATTGAAGCAAGCGAAATTCCATTGGTTGACATCAACAAAGAAAAGGACAGACAGATTTGGGAAAAATATGTTGTTGCCTTAAAGAAATTGGTTAAACAAAAGGAACAGGTTTGGAAAATCCAAAACATTAAAATACCTTATGCTGAAACAAGACAGGGTGAAGCAGAAAGAGCAAATTACATTGACATTTTCATCAACGAAACAGAATTAAGAGAACAACTTGAAAATGACATTTTAGAACTTTTCAATGAAAACGAATTAGAAGATTATGGAGTAAGCGAAAACAAGGCATTTGTTGAGTTTAAAAATTATAGAGAATTAGGTCAGGAAGAATTGAACCAACTCAAAGAGTTGGGAGATGAGTTGTTTTATGAAATTTCAAATAATTCACCATTCCACACCATTTCAGGAAAAATAGAGTTTAAGTATTCCGACAATGTTTCCAAAGAAGATATTTATTCGGAAATACAAGACAAACTACAAACCGAATATGAACTTGAAACTTCAATCGGTAATGACGGTTACGTTGACCTAAACGAAAACGATATTCCGCATTTACAAAAAATCGTTTCTGATAATTATTCTCATTTGCTTTCAGTTAACAAAGACAATGTTGTTTACTTAAAAGTTGATTTCAGCACAGGAAACGAATTGCAGAAGCTCAAACAAACAATAAAAGATAAACTTAATTCAGAAGGATTAGACAGAGCAACCGTTTCAGTAACGCAAGACAACAAAAATTTACTTGTTGAAGTTGGGGCTTTTATTCCACGAAATAAATTCGATTCGGAGGGGTTGATTTTTGTTGAATCTGTATCAAGGTTTCAACCCAATAAACAGATAAAAACCAACCCAATTAATGGAATTGAACTTGTCGGAAATACATACCAAATCAAAAACGCAAGCAAAGAGCAAGTAGATAATGCAATGTCATTGCTTCAACAAAACTTTTCAGGTGTTTCGTTTCGCAGATTGCCAACACAATACTTTTTCAAAGCAAACGAAAAAGTAAACCCCGAAACACTTCGCAATTTCAAAACAAAAACAGATTTACAAGGGAAAACGGAATTTGTTTTAGCAAACTCTACACTTAAAATTTCAGCAGACAACAAAACAGACTACGAAAGTCAGTTGAAACGAATAAAGGACTTAGTTCCAACAGCAACAATTGAGAAAAAGGAATTTAATCCTACATATCAAATTTTGTTTAGCACAGACGTTGAATCAAAACGACAAAGCATAATCAACAAAATTCAAAACGAAATCAGAAAAGAAATTGGCAAATCAGTTGACTTTGATGCTGTAAAAAATCACACAAGAATTTTGTTTTCTTATCAATTCAAAACTGACGATGAAAGAGAAAAATTCAAACAAGCGGTTAACACCGCTTGTTCGGAACATCGTCATATTTTGAATTGTTCTTTTGAAAATCTATTGGGAAGAACAACCTATGAACTTTTCAAAAATGAAACGCTTGAACTTGAAAAGGAAAAAGAAGTGAGACGAAATATAAGCCAAGCTACTTTCATTTATCTAACACCCGAACAAAGACAACAATTAGGCGAAAAAATCGAACAATTCGGAGAAGAAGCTGTTTTCAAAGAAGGCATACAAATAGGACGGTTAATTAGAAAAGAAAAGGACAGGTTAAAATTCAAAATAACTGACGCTTTTGATGAACTCATAAACGGCAGATTGGAAGACCGCATTGAATTAAGCGAATTACGAAAAGGTTTTATCAAACCTATTTTCCCAGGCGAACTAACAAACATTGGCAGAATGATTCGGGCAATGAAAAAAGTTACCGAACCAAACACAAGAAACGGTTTTCCTGTCAATCAAAATTTGCCGAACTTTTTGTTTGACCCAAATGAAGCAAGACAATCATCAACAGACCTTGAAGAAGAAAAACAAAAAGTTGTTCAAAACTTGAACGAACCTTTACTTAAAGACCAACCTAAACAACTTGAAGCCGTTGCAAAAACGCTTTTAGCAAAAGATTTGGCACTCATACAAGGTCCGCCCGGAACGGGCAAAACAACCGTAATTGCTGAAATAATTTGGCAAACACTTTTACGAGAGCCAAAAGCAAAATTGTTGATTACATCGCAAACCAACCTTGCCGTTGATAATGCTTTGGAACGCATTAAAGGAAAAAAATTAGTGCGACCTATTCGTGTTGGAAACATTGAAAAGTTTGAAGATGAAGGAAAGGTTTATTCTAATGACCGAATAAAAAGTTGGATTCAGGCAAAAACAGGTTCAAGAGAAGAAACACAATATTCTGACAATGCCGTTTGCCAATGGATTGAAAATGTAAAAGAGAAATGCAGTAAAGAGGAGAAATACGCAAAGGCAGTTTCCAAATGGAAAAAAGGATTAGATGGAAAAGATGTTTTGATTAAATCAACTTTTTCAACCGCTTACTACGAATATGTAAACGTATTTGCAGCAACGTGTAGCGAGTGTGGCAGTCGTAATTTTGGCGACACTTACCAAATGACATTCAACCAAAATTCGGAAAGTAAAAGCGAACCTGAATTTGATTTGGTAATTATGGACGAGGCGAGTAAAGCTACACCGCCCGAATTAGTTTTGCCTTTAACGTTGGGAAAAAAAGTTGTCATCATTGGCGACCACAAACAGTTGCCACCAATGATTGACGAAAAAGAATTTGGCGAAGCATTGGAAGCAGTCGGAGCAAAAAAACTTATTGAAGATTGGACAAAAGACGATTACAAAGTTTCGCAATTTGAAAAGCTATTCAAAAACGCACCGAAAAACTTTGTTGCAAGTTTGGACACACAATTCAGAATGCACGGACAAATTATGGATTGTATTTCTCAATTCTATTCAGACCAAGAAGAATTAGAAAACGGTTTGATTTGTGGTATTAAAGGCGAAATGAATATTCCTGACTTCAATGTAAAAGCAAGTCGTTGGCACGGACTTTCCTCCGTTCCTTTCATTGAACAAAAGCACCACGCAATTTGGGTAAATGTTGAAACGCCAGAAGATAAAGTTGGAACATCTTACGAAAATGAAGGCGAAATACAAGCCATTCAAACTGTTTTGAGAGCATTAACCAAAGCAGAAGGATTTGAACAATATCAAAAGCATTTCAAAAAAGACGAAGACAAAGAAATCGGAATAATTACTTACTATATGCCACAAATGCAAAGCATAAGAAAGGCAATGTATCCGCAGTTTTCAAAAAATGAATGGCGAAATTTTGAGCAACACAAATTTGAAAATGAATTTCAACTTCCGCTTAGAATAAACACGGTTGACCGTTTTCAGGGTATGGAAAGAAATATAATTATCGTTTCAACAGTAAGGAGCAATAAACAATATAAAGAAGAACGAGGAAAGAAAATTTCTATTGACAATAATAAATATCCTTTCGCATTAGGTTTTGCAAGAGAAATGCAACGTATCAATGTTGGTTTTTCAAGAGCAAAAAGATTGTTGATTGTTGTAGGAAACGAAAAACACTTTTCGCATAAATCCGAATACCAACAAGCCATTCAAAAAATGCACAGGATTGATATTGCACAAATTCAAAATCTCATTAAATAGTGAAGAAACGATTATCTAAAATAGCAAGAGATTTTAAAAGCCACATTTCAGATGTAGCTGATTTTTTGCGTATCAATGGTTATGATTGTGATGAAAATCCTGATGAGGAATTTTCAAGTGAAGTAGTTGAATTTATTGAGAATAATTTTCCTGCATTTCATTTTGAACGAAACAAAGAATCACAAAAACAAACCGTTAAAAAGAAAGAGAAAAGCAATGATGTAAGTTTAGGAGAACAAATTCCTTTGGAATTAAAAATCATTGAATCTGCAAGTAAAGAGAAAAAACTAATTGAAAGAATTATTGGTTTTACTGAATTTGATTGGAATTATACGATTGCAAAATTCAAAGGCACTTGTTCACAGCCTGTTGATTTTAATCTGTTTGATGAAGTGCTTTGCGACTTGCTTTTAACAGATCAAATGTCGGCTGAAAAAATCGGGAACATTCTTGGCTTTGATATTCAAAAAGACCCAGCCGAAAACGATATTCTTTTAAAAGCAATCAAAGATTTGAAAGCAGATAAAATGCTTGACGGAGATGAAAGTATTTTGTGGCTTACAGATGTTGGTATTGAATATGCAAAAAACGGTGTCAAATTCTCAACATTTACAAGAGATTTTGACCTTTATATTGACGAAATTGGCGTTTCCAAAGAGAAAGTAAAAGAAATTTTCAGTAATCTAAAAAGTGAAAAGCAAGCAACATTCAATACAGATTTTCTGCCAAAAAACATTGAAGAAGTAAAGCCATTAGCGGAATTGCAAGCACCCGAAATTCATTTTCCTAAAAAGAATTTTTTATTGCAGGAATGTAACCCAACAGGAGTTGAAGCATTTAAAGCAAAAGTTTGGGTTGTGTTATTGGAGAATTTCAGAGATAATACAATGCGGGCAATCGTTTATGACGAGAAGCAAAATAAAGTGATTGACGCTTTATCGGAAGCATTGGACAAACAAGAAAAAATAAAATCCGAATTACTTGAAAGATTGGTAAAAGTTGATGATGAAATTGAATTTACAAGTGAAGAAAAACAAAAAGAACAAATTGAGATTGAGCAAGTGTTAATTCACAAGCAGGAAGAAATTGACGAAGCAATAAACCAACAAGATACAACCAAAATCAAAGAGATAGAAAAAGAAGTTGAAGGAATCAAAAGACATTTCAACTCTTTGGAATTTGAAGTTGAATTGAAAAAATTGTTTGACACAACTTCTGATACAATTTTAATTCAAAGACCTTGGGTTCGTGATTTTGCTTTCAAAAACAGAGTTCCGTTTATCAAAGAATATTTGCGTAAAGGCGGTAGAGTTTACATTGCTTATTCCGAAAATGAAAGTTTTGGAGGCGATGAAATGGTTCAAGAAGAATCAAAGAAATTACTTGCGGAATTAGACAAGAACCTGAATTTCTATTGTTGCGAATTGCCAGCATTTCATTACAAAAACGTTTGGCTAATCAGAAAAGACAAAAAGAACAGTTACTATTCAGGTAGCTATAATATTCTTTCATTTTTCGTTCATCAGAATATGAAAAATGTCCGTCAGGAAAAAATGACGAGAATGGATTGGGATAGCGAATTGGAAGAACAATATCTTGAAGTTTTCAAAAAGTTTGGCTTAAAATATATCAATTCAGCAATAGACGATTTTAATACACTTTGCCAAAATCCACCTGCAAAAATTGACAGAGATTATCTACAAAAACTAAGAAAAGTTGAAAACACGAAACTAACGCCATTCAAAGGAATTGGAGTTAAAGAATTTGATAGTGCGTTAGGTTTGCTTGAAAATACAAAAACTGAAAATCTAAATCATTACCGAAGAATCTTTTTTGAATCGGAAATTGAAAGATATAAAAAGCAAGTAGCTGAACTTTCTCAAAAACCTTTATCGCCAGACAGAAAGAAAAGTTTGCAAAATGAATTTGATAAAGTTCGGGACGAGTTTGTAGATTTTCTTGACTTGCAAATAAGCAAAGGAAAAGAAGTAACGGATATGATAAGTGGCCTGAAAGTGTTTAATCCGCAAAACCACCAAAACCATCACAACAAGAATAAAAACAAAAAGAAAAGATAATTATGTCCTGTTTTGAATCATCGACATTTTTGAAAAATCCTGATGTAATGAATCAGGAAATTCTTATTTCAGCTTGTGAGAAGTTGGGGTGGAAATATACTGTAACAGGAAATGAGCTAACGATTTTTCAATTAAGTGCAAATGAAATTTTGAGGGGCGAATATGCAATGAAAATTGTCGGCAACAAGGTTACATACAACACCTACTATTTACAGAACGCAAAAGGTAAAGTGCAAGAATTGCAAAACACATTCTACGAATTGAACGTGAAATATGCGGAAGAATCAATAATTCGTGAATTTAAAAAGCAAGGTTGGACTTTTAAGAGCAATGACAAATTCAAGGCGAACGAAAATGAAAAAGTGAGTTTTTATATGGTTGGACGTAGTAAACTGAAAGATGAAACCGAACCGATTTCACAAATAAAATTTACGATTTTGAAAGACGGTTCAGTAAAAACAGACAGCGATTATATTCCCAAAGACATTCACGAATTGGCAGACAAAGCAATGGAATCTTTGGAAAGTATTTTCGGGAATAAGCGAGAAATTAACGGAAAAGAAATTCCCTTGAAGTATAAACACAAAACATTTTGCGAAAACAAAAAAACAATTTCAATTACTAAAAAATAATGGCACAGATTACAAAAAACAATACTGATACATTCGGGCAAATTCAGGATATGCTGAAAGCATATTACCCGATTTTATACTTGACTACTTTTGAGTATGACAGAACAAAACAAAAGTTGAGAGGCGTAGCAAAAAATCTCAACAAGAATTTTCAATTCTATGAATGGAATTGCGTTGATGGTTTAGGAAAAAGAAATTTGAATGAAGGCGGGCTTACGCTTATTGAAAACGTTGAAGAACCTGAACAGCTTTTGAAACATATTTCTACACAAACAGAAAAAGACGACAACGAAATTTATGTTCTTGAAGATTTCCACGATTTTATTTCTGAAAGAAATATCAAAATTCAATTACGTCAATTAGCCGAGAAATTAAGATTTTACAGAAAGCACATTATTATTGTTTCTTCCGTTTTGAATTTGCCTGTTGAGTTAGAAAAATACATTACAGTTCTTGAAATGCCTTTGCCGGGCAGAGTTGATTTGGAAGTTGTTTTAAATACTGTTTCTAAAAATGCAAAAAAAGAAATTGACAACGACCTTAAAAAGAAATTGATTGACGCAGCATTAGGAATGACTGTAATGGAAGCAGATTTAGCTTATTGTCTTGCGGCAGTTAGAGATGATTTTGGAATCAATTCACCAAGAACAGTTGCTTTTGAGAAAGAACAAATCATTAAAAAAAGCGGATTGCTTGATTACTTTCAAGTAAATGAAAGTTTGAAAAGCGTTGGTGGAATGGACAATCTGAAAGATTGGTTAGAAAAACGCAAACAAGCATTTGACTTTAAAGCCCAAACTTGGGGACTTGCAGAACCAAAAGGGCTTTTGCTTTTGGGTGTCCCGGGTTGCGGAAAAAGTTTGACCGCAAAATGTATTGCTTCTTTGTGGAATATGCCATTGTTACGACTTGACATTGGAAAAGTATTTCAGGGCGAAGTTGGAAGTAGTGAAAACAACATTCGCAGAGCCATAGCGACAGCCGAAGCGGTTGCACCTTGCGTTTTATGGATTGACGAAATTGAAAAAGGTCTTTCAGGTGTTCAAAGTAGTGGAGCAACAGACGGAGGAACAACATCACGAATTTTTTCAACCATTTTGACTTGGATGCAAGAAAAAACACAACCTGTTTTTGTTGTAGCAACTGCCAACGACATTTCACAACTTCCACCTGAACTTTTACGCAAAGGACGATTTGACGAAATGTTTTTCGTTGACCTTCCTTCGGAAGAAGACAGAAAAAGTATTTTCTCAATTCACTTAACAAAAAACAATCAAAAACCTGACAATTTCGGCTTGGACAAATTAGCGAAAGAATCAAAAGGGTTTAATGGTGCAGAAATTGAAGAATGTGTGAAAGAAGCAATGTTTGCAGCTTATACAGAAAATCCAAACGAACCTAAGTTGCAAATCATTCACTTGCTCAATGCAATCAAAGACACCGTTCCGCTTTCCAAGACAATGAAAGACCAAATTGAGTTTTTACGCAAGTGGGCGAACAGCAGAGCGAAACAAGCAGGACAACTAAACAAGGAAGATTTGAAAAATGAAGATGAAGTTCCGTTAACAAAAGTAGAGAAAGAATTAAACAGAAGTTTTGACTAATGAAAAGCCAACGCACAAAAGCAAGCACATTTGCAAACCGCACAAAGCCGACACGCAGACCAAAGTTTGCAAAAGAGCTTGCTTTTCACCACGCTGTAAAGAACTTTATTTTTTTTCCTGCCCTTCGGTGTTTTAATTTTTTTCCGACCACACAACCCACGACTGACAAGACAATGGACAAAATTT
>JAFDZJ010000080.1 GCA_018266965.1 Bacteroidota bacterium | reverse complement strand
CCTTCTTTAAAAGGGGAAAATGTTAAGCCATAATTTTTCCGCAATAGGATTGATGTCCGGTACTAGTCTAGATGGTTTGGATATTTGTTACACAAAATTCGAACAGTATAATGAGCATTTGTGTTATGAGATTATAAAAGCACAAACAATCCGATATACTAACGAGTGGGAAAATAGATTGAAAAATGCTATTCATCTTTCTTCAGAAGAGTTGTTGCAATTGAATGTGGAATATGGTTTCTTGCTTGGTCAATTGGTAAAAGACTTTATTGACAATAATACCATTGAAAATATAGATGTAATTGCTTCCCATGGACATACTGTTTTCCATCAACCTTCCAAAAAATTTACCTTACAGATTGGCGACGGAAGAGCTATAAAATTACTTACTAATATTCCGGTTGTCTATGATTTCCGAACAGCTGATGTATTGATGGGTGGAAATGGAGCTCCGTTGGTACCAATTGGTGATGAAATGCTTTTTGGTTCATTCTCGGCTTGTATCAACCTGGGAGGATTTTCCAATATTTCATTTAAAAATAATGGAAATAGAGTCGCTTTTGATATAGCTCCTGTTAATATCGTTCTCAATTTTTTTGCTCAAAAGCTGGGTATGGAATATGATAAAGATGGACTTTTTGCACAAAATGGAAAAGTAGATGTTTCTGTATTGAACAAACTGAATAATCTGCCCTATTATCATTCTAAATTTCCAAAATCTCTTGGTGTAGAGTGGGTCAATGAAAATGTTCTACCTCTTTTGGAAGGTATGGAGTATATTGATGCTTTGGCAACTTTTACGGAACATGCAGCGGTGCAAATTGCTTCGGTAATCGACCAGCAACAATTGGAAATCATCTTGGTTACAGGTGGCGGAACTTTCAACACTTATTTGATAGAAAAAATTCAACAAAAAATAAAAGGAAAATTATTTCTTCCTTCACAAGAAATTATCGAATACAAAGAAGCACTTATCTTTGCATTGATGGGAGTATTAAGGATTAATAATTTGGACAATGTCTTGTCTTCTGCCACAGGAAGCTCCAAAAACCATTGTGCAGGATTGTTGGTTTGATGTTACTTTTGCAAGAATTGTTGCAACCCTTTTAATAAATTTATCTGGTTAATTGCTCTTTCCAAATTATGATTTTCTCGTTGTATGGTATAATAAACGCTACCATTGAGATAGTCTGTTAAAAATCTTACGGCTTGTATATAGATGACTATTTGTGCCGCATAATCCATATTGTCGAGTTCTATTTTTTCTAATACATTTTCCAAATGTTGTAAAAAACCATGTTTCAAAGCGAGGAAAATTTCCGAATCAAAATTATCTATATTTTTAGGATTGTCCTCTTCCAATTTGTTGGTATATGATCTTACCATATCGCCAAAATCGTAGAGAAGTGTGCCATTCATCACTGTGTCCAAATCTATGATGCAGATTGGATTTTCGTGTTTGTCTAATAATATATTACTGATTTTTGGATCGGCATGAATAATTCTGTTGGGAAGAGATAGTTTTTTTTGCCAATCTATCCATTGGTTGGGTAGGTTGATTTGTGTTTTTATAAATTCTATCGCAGGTTGTGCTTTTGCAATAAAACTTGGATTGCCATGTTCCAAAGCCCAAAAAAAATCTTTCATTCGGAGGTCGAAATCCAGAAAATTGGGCAGTACTTCTTGTAGAGGTAATGGGTTTTGGTTGATGAATTTATAAAATTCTGAAAAAGCAGCAGCTATTTTTTCAACAGTTTTTGTATCAGAAACTTTTAGTAGAGTAGTGCTGTTTTCTATAAAAGACATCAATCTCCACGCATTGCCAGTCTCGGACAGAGTAATCAATTCGCCATAGGAATTGTTATAAATTTCTACTCTTTGTTTGGTGTAACCATTTTGTTGGAGTAGGTTATTGATGGTGCAATGATTTTCGACAATAGCTTTTGGATTTTTAAAAATAGAGGTATTTATTTTTTGTAAAATATATTTCTTTTGTCCACTATTTTCTTCCACCAAAAAAGTAGTATTTATCAATCCATTTTCTATTGGAATTATTTTAAAATCACTGATGTTGGGAAAATATTTCTTTAAAATTATTGAGGCTTCCAAAGTAGAAATGGGTATTTTTTTTGATGTATTAAATTTTCGATATATTCTTTCAATATTATTTTATCTGCCGGATAAGTTACACCCATCCATTCCGAGGGAGATGCTTTCACAAGTACTTCTGTTTCGTGGTTTTCAATCATTTTTTGCACTACCGAAGGAAGATAACATTCCTCTTGATTTTTGTATGTTTTCAAAAATTCATTGAAATGCTTTTCGAGATGAATGAAAATTGAAGGGTGGAAAATCCAAAAGTTCATAGAAACCAATGTGTTGATAGGGATAGTGAAATCTTGATGGTTTTCTTCAAAAAAAATTCCGTTATCTTTTTTAAAAATATGCGTTTTTTCTTCTATTTTAGATAGTAATCCAAGATTGTTGATGGTACAAATTCCTCTGGAAACCGCACCGTTTTCACTCAAAGTATGTTGAATAGGAAATGCCAATAGACAGCTTTGTTGTTCGCTAATCTTTCCTTCATCTATTAGAAGAGATGCTTTTTTGTAAGTTTCTCTACCATAGAAATCGTCCGCATTGATAACGATAAAAGGCTCATTAACAATATCTTTGGCACACAAAACTGCGTGAGTTGTACCCCAAGGTTTTTCTCGGTTTTCCAATTTTGTAGTATCGGAAATATTACTATCCAATCTTTGATATACCCAGTGTATTTCTACATTTTTATCAGAAAAAATTCTATTAATCCTTTCCAGAAAAGAGGTTGGTATTTTCTCGTTTATAATGAATACTATCTTCGAAAAACCAGCAAGCAAAGCGTCATAAAGAGAATATTCCAATATTGGCGAACCATTTTTTAGTATTGGGTCTATCTGTTTCAATCCTTGATACCTACTTCCCAAACCACCGGCAAGGATAATAATTGTTTTTTTAGTACTCATCGGAGAAGCCAAAGTTTGGTTTTTTAGTTTTCCATTTTCCTTTGGTGAAATCTGGTATTTCTATTACCTTACCATTTTTCTTAATGGATTTTTCACTCAGAGGAGTTATGGAATACCAAGTTGCCAAATCATAAACATCCATTGGGAATTCGATATTTCGTTTGATGCACTCTACAAAAGCATTTATCAGGAACCAATCCATACCACCATGACCAGCACCAGCAGCCAGATTTTCATATTTTTTCCAAAGAGGATGGTCGTATTCTTTCATCCATTTTTCTGTATTTTCCCAACGATGTGTATGTTTCATCAGGCTTTCGAAATAGATGTTTCCTTGGTCGAAATCGCCCCAGCCATAATCTTCCCAAAGTCCTTTTGTACCTTGTATTTTAAAGCCTAAATTATAGGGTCTTTGCAAACTTGTGTCATGGGTTAGGAGGATAGTTTCGCCATTTTCACAAGCAATTTGTGTGGTTACAACATCACCTTGTAAAAATTTTACTTTGGCATTCGGATGGTTTTCTCCGCCTTTTGGGTGATTGATAATATAATCATGCAATCCTCTTGCTTTTGTGGAAAATGATGAAAGCCTGAGCAATCTGTTTCCTCTGTTAATGTCCATTGCCATTGCAACTGGTCCTAATCCATGGGTAGGGTAGAGTTCGGCATTTCTTTTTACATAATGTTCGGTTCTCCATTTCGCTTCACTGAAACCTTTGTCGCCAAATTCTACTCCGGAATTGTAAGCAGTTTTTCCATCATTGAAAAGTACTCCTCGCAAATCGTGTTTGTAACCACCTTCGCCATGAAGTAATTCTCCAAACATACCCTTTCTAACCATATTTAGGATAGCCATAACATCTCTTCTGTAACAGACATTTTCCATTGCAAAAAGTGGAGTGCCAGTTTCTTCGTGGGTTTTTACATAGTCCCAACATTCTTGCAAATCCAAAGCTCCACCTACTTCCATTCCTACTATTTTTTTTGCTTTCATAGCTTCCAGACCTTGTATCTTGTGCCATTCCCAAGGAGTAGAAATCAATACAGCATCAATATTTTTTAGTTGAAGAAGATTTCTATAATCATATTCGCCATTGCCAAATTCTTGGGCTTTTGTGGCATTGTTATTGGCTAATATTTTTTGTGCATTTGCCATCATGATAGGGTTGGGGTCGGCAAAGGCAATCACTTCTACATCTTTTCTCTTGGCAAGTATGTCCAGATTGCTTTGTCCACGCATACCAACACCAATCAATCCGATGCGTATTTTTTTATCATTTTTAAAATTAAAGTTAGAACCAAACAACGAATTTGGCAAGAGAACGGTTCCTAAACCTGCTAATGCAGATGCTTTTATAAAATTTCTTCTGGAAGTATTCATTTTTATTTTAAATTATTGTTGAAATGGATTATAGATTTTAAATTTTCTTGAACTTATGCTACAAATTTAAACTTTTGTTTTTTTTAATGAAAATATTGGATAAATTTTTTGATAGTTTTTCTTGGTTTTGTTTGTGTTAAAAACATATAATTCCCCGTAATATTTAGGAATAGGCAATGATTTCTATTGATTGATAATTTTGTATAGAAATTAATTCTAATAACAAAAAAATAATTTATACAAAAACTTGACAACCCCTATCTCTGGATTGTATATTTGCAAACTATTTTGAGAATTCAATCTATTTGCATGAGTAATTCTTAATCTTTTAACAAAAATAATTTTACAATAATATCGAATAATAATGAAAACATCTGATTTTAATTTTACACTACCAGAAGAATTGTTGGCATTGCACCCTGCTGCTCACAGAGACGAGTCTAGATTGATGGTGGTAAATAGAAAAACCGAAACTATAGAACACAAACTTTTCAAAGATGTGATTGATTATTTTGATGAAGGAGATTTGTTTGTATTCAATAATACCAAAGTGTTTCCTGCAAGATTGTATGGTAACAAAGAAAAAACAGGTGCCCAAATAGAAGTTTTCTTGTTGAGAGAATTGGATAGCGAAACCCGTGTTTGGGATGTTTTGGTAGATCCTGCTAGAAAAATTAGAATTGGCAACAAATTATTTTTTACAGAAGACGAATCATTGGTAGCCGAGGTAATAGACAATACAACTTCCAGAGGTAGAACACTCCGCTTTTTGTATGACGGTTCGTATGAAGAGTTTAGAAAAAAACTAAAAGAACTAGGGCAGACTCCATTACCAAAAGCTATTGACAGGGAAGTGGAACCCGAAGATGCTGAAAGATACCAAACTATCTATGCCAAAGTAGAAGGAGCTGTTGCAGCACCTACTGCAGGATTACATTTCTCCAAACATCTTATGAAAAGATTGGAAATAAAAGGTATTGATTTTGCGGAAGTTACTCTGCATGTAGGATTGGGAACTTTTAACCCGATAGAAGTTGAAGACCTTAGTAAACACAAAATGGAATCCGAAGAAGCATTTATTGATGAGAAAAATGCAGAAATAATCAATAAAGCTGCTGAAGAACAAAGACGAATTTGTGCAGTAGGAACCACTACTATGCGAACTTTGGAAACATCTGTGTCCTCTAATAAAAGGGTTTCTGCATTTCATGGTTGGACTAACAAATTTGTTTTCCCACCACATGATTTTGGTGTAGCCAACGCTATGATTAGTAATTTCCATCTGCCAAAATCTACACTTTTGATGATGGTAGCTGCTTTTGCAGGAAGAGATTTGCTGATGAGAGCTTATAGTGAAGCAATAAAGGAGAAATACAAATTTTCCACCTATGGAGATGCAATGTTGATTTTGTAAATTATCTTTCAAAATATTTCAGAAAAAACTATCCAGCTTTATGGATAGTTTTTTTGTTTTTTACAAAAATAAAAGCCACCTACAATTGTAGGTAGCCTCCGATGAAAAAAATTAAGATTACTAGTTTTTGATGATTTTCTTTGAAATTTTTCTGTTTTCAGAATCCATAGTTTGTAACAAATAATTGCCCTTTGGCAACTTTTCTATATTAATTTGTTTGGTTTTTTCATGTTGATAGAATACTTTTCGTCCAATAGCATCATAAATTGTAATGTTGGATAATTCTTGGGAAAAATAAAGATTTGATGCTGTAGGATTGGGATATAATATTAGATTTTTTTTAGGAAAAGTAGCATCTACACTACCTAAAAAACTATCATTTTTGTATTGTGCAATTGCTAAATCTTGCTTGTTACTAGTAGAATAATTTGTATTTCCAATAATCAAAATTTTATTGTTACTCGGAGTAAGCAATATCATACAGTTTCCAGCAAACATGTTACCATTTACCAAAGTCCTAGTAATACCAGTAGCACCAAAAGTGGTATCGATAGTTCCATTGGTATTGTATCGTACCATGGTAAATTTGGAGTTGTAATCCAAGCTAGAACTAGTTGTTTTGCTACATCCTGCCAAAATAATTTTGCCATCGGATTGTACTGCCATGCTTTGTGCATCGCTTACACCTTGTACAGTTTCGGTAACATTGGTTGCATTGTAACCTGTTGTGTTGAACGAGGTATCCAAACTTCCGTCTGGATTATGTCTAGCGATATTGAAACTTGTATATCTGCCTCCCAAATACAATTTGTTTTGATAGACTAGCATTGTCCTTATGTTTCCTGCGTTTCCAAAACCGTTGTTGTTGTTATAGGTAAATCCAGCATCGGTACTTCCATCAGGATTTAATTTATATATTCTTTTGAAATAACTTGCCGCTTGTACTTCTCCAACGCTAATTATTTTACCATCGGAAAAAGTATCAATACCTATACAAGCGACATTTTGATACTGACTATCAATAGAAATATATCCGTTGGGAGATGCGAAATTGGCATTGTCCAAAATCCCATTGTTGGTAAATTGATAAATCTTGGTAAGTGCGTTTGCTGGTGTATAAGTTCTAACATTAGTAATAATTTTTCCGTTGGGCAAAATCTTTACGGTGTGTGCAAAATTGGCTATACCTTGGTTGCCAAATGATGTATCCAAATTTCCATTACTTGTCATACGGATGAGTTTACCCAAAGTTGTAGATAATATGATATTGTTGTCGGAGGTAAAAGTTATTTTGTTGTAACCTTCGTCTTGATCGCCGTAGGTTGAAAGTACTTTTCCACCAGTACCAAACGAAGAGTCCAAAGTACCATCGCTATTGAATTTGGCTATCAAACAGGAAGCGTTTTCGCCACTGGTAAAGGTTTTTCCCACGATAAAAAACTGCCCGTTGGGAAGCATTTTCGCATCGTAGATTTGTCCTAAATTGGCAAATGTTTTTATTCCACTGTTTCCAAACGAAGTGTCCAAAACCCCATCTTGTGCAGTAACAAATATTTGTGCAAGAAAAAAAATAAAGGTGTAGATTGTTTTCATGATTTGATTTTTTTTAGTTAATCGTATTAATATTTCATAATAATAAATTGAGATTTACCTATACAAAATTGATTGATTTGTAGATTGAAAACAATTACCCTTTTTCGGTATTTTAGTACACAATAAAAAGAAGTTGCCTTTGATGAGGCAACTTCTGAAAACTACAATTGAAAATCCAGTAGTTTCTATGAAAAAAATAACTTATTTTTCGCCCGCTGAAAGGGGTTTTAGCATTCGGTATCCATAAGAAGAAATTGTAATTTTATCGAAAGTTATAGTAACTTGTATCCATCCATAAGCAGCGTTTTCAGAGCCTTTGTTGGTGTTAAAACCAATATAAAAAGGTTCGTTGAGTTTTACTGTATTGGCAGCATTGTTTGTAGTATTTCCGTTTAAAGTTTGTAATAGAGAAAAATAACCGTTAAAATACCCTCCATTTGTACCAATTTGATCTCCAAATTTTAGATTATACACTGCATCTCCATTGGATTTCATAACTCCCATTGGCAATGGAACATTTAATTTAACTATGTACTGATTGACAATACCATTATTTTTATATTGAGTATAATCAATACTAAAAACTTGAGTCTTACCATTGATATCCATTGAAATTAAAGTTGAAACATTCGAATTGGGAACTATAACAATTTCCTTATTAATATTGTTTACGACAATATTGTCCGAGAAAACAAGTCCTTCTATTCTGCTTTCATCACTACAATTAATACAAAGCAAACTTAATAGGAACACAGAGATTAAAAATATATTTTTCATGATATTTATTTTAAAATTAATACAATAAGTTAAATTACCAAAGTCTTCCAGTCCTAGTAAATTTAATTCCGAAATATGATTTATTCTCTTTCTCTAACATACTTGGGTAGAGTAAATTGCCTCCTATAAAGTAGTTTGGAGAATAATTTATTTCTAGCGTTCCCAAACTACTCATCATTCCTTGAAGTGTGAAACCAATAACTGGTTTTACATCTTTTGGAAAAAAGGAAGGTTTGTCATAAAAAACACCAGCTTTTACCACATATTCATCATCATCTTCAATAGTATGAAACATTATACCTCCACCATATCTTATAACAGAATAATTGAATTCTCCATCTCTTACATCATCTGTTTTTGTAGTAGCTCCACTACTTTTAGCGGCAGCATCTGCATCATAATGAAAACTACCAACTCTTTTTATATACCCACCTTCAATATACAATTTCCAAGGAATATCTTTATTCCAATTTCCTCTAAGCAAAGCCGAAACACCATATTCCATATTTCCACCGCTGGTACCTTCGGACAATGCACTTAGGTTATAGCTGAATTTTGGATTAATGTATAATGATATTTTCTTATTATTAGCAATACCTACAATTAATCCCATATCGAAACCAGGTCTTAATGGTGCTTCTATATACGACTTGTTAATATGATAGGGACTTGTGTTATTAGAAATTATAGGAATTTTCTCCATATTAAGTCCCATGTATATTTTACCGGAACTAAATCCTAAACTAGGCGAATCTTCGAATAAAGACATTGCAGATATTGTAGCTGCGGATGCACTTGCGTAAGCGATGTTTTCGTTATCATCGGTTTTCTTTTGCTTCTCTATCCTTTCTTTTCTTTCCGCATCTTTTTTCTTTTCAAAAGCTTGGTTATACTTTTGTTGGGCAATAGATTTTTCAGAATCGGTAGAAGCATATTGTTGTGCATTTTGGTAATAGGACATCGCACTTGCATAATCTCCATTTTGCATTGCACTATCTCCTTTTTCTATTGCAGAGTTATATTTTTCTTTTTGTTCTTCTGCAAGTCTTTTAATATTTTCTTCTTCTTTTTTACTGGCACCCAAAGCATTTTTTATATTGTTAATTTGGGTTTTTAGCCTTGGAATATCCTTTTGGTCATAAACCTGTCCGCTTGGACAATTTGTTTTCCCCACCGAAACCGCAGTTGGACTGTTGATACTTCCAATTTCTGAACATAGACCATTGAGTTCATTAACTAATTGGGATAAATCTTCCGAAGTAGATTTCTTACCATTCAAATTTTCTATATCATTATTTATTTTACCAATTGCAATTTTTAAAGATGGAATTTGTGATTTGTCCCAAGTTTTATTTACTGCACAAATCGAATTATAACTACCCGTAACATTCCCATTATTTTTTTCTTGAATTAATTGTTGGAGTTTGCTACATTTCTCATTAATTTCTCTAACTAAATCAGGTAAGTTTTCAGATGAATTTGAACTGTTGGATGAAGAATTAGTTGGAGAGTTGTTATTAGTTACTTTTTTGTTGAACTTGTAATTTGGTGTGCCATTATCACATTCTGCATAATTAGGCCATCCTTCTAAACTTTCAGAACAACCTGCCCAACTAGTACTAAAACAAACACTGTTAACTCGTACAGTAAAATGGGTTGAACTTGATTTATATGGTAGTTCTGTGTAATGTTCTATTCCACCTGGTTTTATTGCTCCAAATCTACCGTGAAGAGAATTTTCTCCGTCAATTATAACTTCACCGTCAAAGCTTACTGGCTCGTTATAATTATTTCTCCATCTTACATTCCACCAATAACTATTAGTAATTTTACTATATCCTTTGTTCAACACACTATATTGAATACCTCTAAAACAGGACACATTTGTCCATGGTCCCCAATCTGAAGATTGTCCAAACAAAAAAGTTGTCTGCAGAATAATTGTCGCAAGTAGTAGATATTTTTTCATTTTCTTAAATTTTTGAAGTTAGTGTGGGGTGTTGGTAAAACGGATTTGTTTCTTTGGCTATACATTCCGTCAAATTAGGAATAATTGATGCAGTCTGTGCCGATTGCGTAAATCTTGTTTTCGTGGATGAGCAAGGGTTTTTCCAATATGAAGTAAGTTGCACATTGCATAAAGAAAAAATTAAAAAGGCAAATAATAAAAATTTAGTTTTCATAATATGTATTTTTAAAATTTAACTCCTTGTGCAACAAATGGTTTCTGTAAGTCCCAGTTATTATCAAAAATGAGATTTTTGAAAACTTGTGTTCTATAAGCAGAAGCTCTTACTTCTTTGGTTTCGTAATTGGAGAGCCAGGCATGTCGTACTGCAACATATTGGGTTATCCATTTCTGTTCATTACCTCCCATAATTGGTGGGTATTCCGAAAATTGATTACGCAAAGATTCTTTTATGCCACCACTATGTACATAGCTATCGAAAATAACCAATAACGAAAGTTCTTTTGTAAATCCATTAGCAATAAACCAATGCAAAGCAGGTTGAAAATAAAACAAATCAAAAAAATCTTCTTG
The DNA here is from genome assembly GCA_018266965.1 of Bacteroidota bacterium. Taxonomy (GTDB): domain Bacteria; phylum Bacteroidota; class Bacteroidia; order Flavobacteriales; family Weeksellaceae; genus Amniculibacterium. Next base: position 693 of record JAFDZJ010000080.1, on the reverse strand, counting down.
AACTTTTTGCATTATTGGGTCATTCTTTCCAGCATCTTTTAATTTCCCCACAAAAGTAACATCTAAGTACAAAGATTGTGGAATGTCATTTGAAATATTTCCAATAGATTCAACATATTTTTTAAAAAAATCTGCATATATTCCTTTTGCAGAAATATACATTTCAATCAGTTTTTTCAAATTACCAAATTCTGTTGTTTGGAATCTTCCGTAGGTAATTTGTCTGTAATAACTGCCTTTGTATAACTTGTCTTTGTAGGCAACATACTCATCATAACCACCGGATTTTTTTCCGTTTTCGAATACACTAACTACTTCAGCTATTTTATTAGCAGTAGTATCAGTAATGTTTTTGGGTAAATTTTTAAATTTCATGATATAAGGATTTTATTGTTTTTTTGGAAAGGGTATCAAAAAGCCAACTACTTCAAAATCTCCTTCTGCTTTTTTATTTCTTGTTACTATTTTTACACCATCTTTAAGAAATCCTGTTGGAGTATTTCCTTCAATGGTTTTCATAGTTTGTTTTGCTATATCTGGGTCAAATTCTGTTACAAAACCAGTATGCCCAGCACCTTCATATTTATATTTCCTAAATCCATCTACTGGTGGATTTCTTTTTGTTTTAGTAGAAGTGTTAGGGTGCCTCCAAATTGCAATCGCTCCTCTTGCAGGATAATTTTTTACAATTTG
>JAFDZJ010000007.1 GCA_018266965.1 Bacteroidota bacterium | reverse complement strand
TTCGAACTTCCAACCTGTTTAGTCGTTGAACACGAAGCGAATATGATTCCGATTAAAATAAAAAGTCCTGCTTTTCTCATATTTAATATTTATGGATGATGGTTGTTATAAGCTATCTGCTAACGGAGCGGGTATTGGCGAAGAAGGGGAATTTGAAAACCGTCAGTCGAATATATGCACAAAAGCTGATAGTAGCACAACAGTTCAATTACTTCCGTCAGCCCCTTTTTTGCCAATACCTTGTTACCTGCTGTGTTTCGTCAGTTGTATCTGCATCTCGTTTTGAAAATTTATTTCGGTTGAAAATCTTTATGTCCAGATTGCCATAATAAAAAGAACACCATTTTTAAGCTTGTTCTCCATTTGTCAATTGCTGTTGCAGCATTGGCATCTGCATTATGACCGCCTTCAAAAAAGGTATAGAGTAAAACGGGTTTATCTGATGTGCTGTTTGCTTGCAATGTAGCTGCCATTTTACCTGACATCCATATTGGCACTCTTGGGTCATTCATGCCTGCTTGAAAATAGACAGCAGGATATTTTGTTTTAGGTTTTACATGAATTACTGCATCCATTTCTATAACCCCTTTCATTTCAGATGCTATATCAGGATTACCAAATTCGGGATAATTATTAATTAAATTTGACCAAGCTTTACTTCTTATTAGATTTACGGTGCCAGATTGTATAGTGGCTGCTGCAAACAATTCAGGTCTTTCGGTAATGGCTCTGCCAATTAATACACCACCAGCACTACCACCGAAGCAGCTAAGTTTTGATGATTGGGTGTATTTGTTCTTTATAAGATATTCTGCACAAGCTATAAAATCTTTCCAACTATTAGGTTTAGTTTCCTTCATACCTGCCTGATGCCATGCTTCTCCTTTTTCTCCACCACCCCTTACATAGGCATGCACAAGCACAACGCCACGCTGTACCAACAGGTTATTAGAAATGTTAAATTCATTAAAGTAGTTTTCCTTTCCACGAATTCCATAAGCTCCATAGCCCCAAAGTATACAAGTATTATTGCCATCCAACTTTGTATTTTTATTTCTCATTACGCTCATGGGTACAAGTGTGCCATCGTATGATGGCACTTCTATTAATTCAGTTATAATATCATCGCTTCCATCAACAAAGGTTTGTCCATGAGTTGCCCAAAAATCATCGTTACTTAATTTGTTATTGGCAATGTTAAGAAGATACCCACTTTTTGGTTTGTTTACAGGTTCGGTATAAAAAACACACTCATCGGTATTTATGCCCATAGTCCAAATGCTATGCCTGTCAAAACCATTTATAGCCGATGCATTAACCTTTTTTCCAGTTCTTTTGTCAATAAAAATTGTCTTGTTGAGAAAACCATATTTTGAATAACTAACAAGGATGTATGATTTAGTTTCATCCATGTATTCCAATTGCCAGATACTGTCTTCAGGAAAAATAATTTTGGCATTAGCAAAGTCAGGGTTATTGTAAGATGTGTATCGAAGGCTTTTAAATCCTTTTCCCTTTGCTGATATAAAATAATACCCATTATTGGCTTCCTTAAAACTATACACCGAGTCAGTTTTAGAATATAATTTTTCCCATTGTTTGTTCTGATTTTGTAATTGAGCATTGTTGATGTAATAGGCATTTTTATCAAGTCCGAAACCTGAATTGGGAATACAGTAAATTCTTTTTAAGCTATTATTTGTATAAACCCATGCATGGTAAGCATTGCTAATTTTCTTTTCAATAGTGTTCCTTATTCTGTCATCCATAATTAGTTTATCAGCAGTATAGTTGGTAAAAAGTGTATGGTATTTAACTACTTCATTTTCTGTTGCATTAGAGGCATTACGGTCGCCTGTATTGTAGCTATAAATAAATCCTTTGCTGTTGGCAGTCCAATTAATAGTACCAGCCCAACAGTTTGGTATGCTGTCTTTCAGCCATTTTTTGTTTGCCACATCATATACTTTTATAAAAGGATATTCTTCGCCATTTTTATCAAATGCAGCAAAAAAATATTTTTCGTTGGGTGAAAGAGCTATGTCATACAATTCATACCGCATACCAGGATGAATGTCCCAAGTGTCAAATAGCAAATGCTCGGTTGTGTCATTTATTGTTTTATAATATAGTTTTTGTGATAGCTGTCCTTTCTTCCAAATCATATAATAGTATCTTGAAGCTGTTTTCCAATAAGGCTCTCTTCTCCAAGTTTTTGCATCCAAAAAATACTGTATCTGGTTGAGCAGGCTATCAATACCATCAATTTTTTCCATTTTTTTATCGGCAAATTCCTTTTGAAGCCTAAACCAGTTTACAACGTTGCTGTCTTTTAAATTTTCTAACCAACGGTAAGGGTCTTTGTAAGTAACTCCAAAATAAGTGTCGCTACTGTCAACGGTTTTGGTAGCAGGATAGTTATTTTGAGCTTTAGAAGAAGCACAAATCACTATAAATAAAAAGGTTTGTAAAATATTTCGTGTCATACTGTTTCAAATTTTAGAGAGTGTCCAACAACATAGCAGGTAACGTTTGGTGGCTTTGCGAAGAAGCGGATTTCGGAGTTCAAAACTGTCAACATAGCACAAAAGTTGATGCGAGGTGGAATGTTCAATTAACCACTGAACCCGCTTTTTTGCAAAACCGCTGTTACCTGCTGGCCTTCTGTCTGCTGTATCGTTGTAATCCTTGTCAATATTGAGTTTCATTGTCATTCTCTACTGTGTTTGTCGGGCTGTGTGTCGGTGTATTTTTATTTTTTTGAAGCGTTGGGAAATTTTTTAAAGACAATTTTTGTCTGCGTTGGCAAAGCAAGCTCTTTTGCAATTTTTGGTCTGTGCGTTGGCTTGTGCGAATTGCAAATGTGCTTGCTTTTAGCGTGGGCTTTCCTTTGGTTTCATAAATATTGATATTAAAAGTCCTATTCCTACAACTACGTCAACTATATTCCACATTTGTCTGCCGAGTGCTATTTTGAAAAATGGTTGAAATAGTAAAGCAAGTCCAACATAAATAATCATTTCTGATTGTCTGTTTTGTTCGTGTGCTTGATATGCTAATATTGCAAATCCAACAAGTCCAGCGAACCTTATAAACTGGTAAAAGCTATAAGGCATATCTGCAAGGCAAATGAAGAATAAAACAGCAAGAATGATTTTGATTACCATTGTCATCAGAAAATGATTTTTGATATCCCGTATATTAACCCTGAACTAAAAACAAATAGAATTAAAGCAACACCCATACAACCGCTATTTTTCTTTTTATTTTGGTCTTGTAGATGCTTCATAAAACCTTGCATTTGGTCGTTCATCTCTTTGCCCATTGCACCTGGCTTTCCTTTCAATTCTCCATTTTCAAATTTCAAAATTGTATTTTTAAACTCGCTCCAGCTTTTGATTCTTGGAGCAGTAGCAAGGTAGTTTCCTTCACCCATCATTTTTGCATATCCTTTACTATCGCTATCTATTTGAGCATCATATTCTGGCTCCCACCATACAGCGAAATGCTGATTAGCATTTGTATAAATGAAAGGATATTGAAGCTTAGTAGCATGATTGCAAGAGGGACAAGACGCAACATTTATTTGGTTTGTCATCACCAATTCTCTGTTTTCAGGATATTCGCCCCAAATTGAACGATACAAGGTGAAATCAAATTGATTACTGCAATTTGGACAAGTTATTTTGGCTTCTATTCTTTTGCTCATAATTTTACTATTTATTATCCAAGTCTTCTAATGAACTAGTGTCAAGACTTATTAACTCAAACTGTGGTAACTCAGCAGCTTCTAAATACTGGCTTGTAATTTTGTCAAGGAATGATTCGGTTACAATGTCTTCTTCTAAAAACTGTTCAATGTTTGGAAACACAGCCAAAATATTTTCATCACTTATTTTTAGTCTATGTCTGATGTTCTTAAAGAATTTGATTTCAGAATACTCAATCTGCTCGTCTGCTTTAATCGTTTGTATTGCAAAATCAATTAAAGTCAATTCTTCTTTTTCCGTTAATGCGGATTTTCCTAACAAATCAAAGTAGTAGGAAATAAATTCCTTTCCTCTTGTGTTAATCTTGTTTACAAGAGAATTAATTTCTTCTTGAAAGTTGAAGTCTTTGAACAATGTTGAATTTTCACACATTGTTTTAATTAAGGCTATTTCTCTATTGTCAATATGCCCATCTGATGCCATACAGCAAAATGCTGATTTAAGCAATAGTTTGTCGAAGCTAATAGTGTCCATATTTATTTTTATTAAGGTTTAAAACCAATTCGTGGTCTATCATTTAATTTATTCTCATCAATTTCCTCTTCAATTTTCTTTCGCATCTCTTCGTATTTTTTCAATTCTGATAGAGGAACTGTTGGTCTTTGATTTTTAATTATAAATTCTATAGTTTCCATTGATACTCTTTTAGCTTTGTCACGTATTGTTTTACGAGAGGCCTCATCAATCAATAATTTTATGTCGCTTGAAACATAGTTTTCTGTCAATTCAGCCAATTTGCTATAATTAATTCCAAAGTCTAGTGGGCGGTCTTTTAAATAGATTTCAAACATTGATTTTCGTGCTTCCAAGTCTGGCGGGGGAATATAAAACCACTTCTCTAATCTTCCTGCTCTTAAAACTGCCTTATCAATCAAGTCTGGCTTGTTTGTTGAGCCGATTACAAAAACGCCTGATTCTCCAATGTTATCTAATTGAGATAAAAATTCATTAACTTCTCCACTTTGACTTTGATTGTTCAATTTTTCACGATTCGGAACCATTGCGTCCAATTCATCAAAATATAAAATCGTTGGAGCTTTTTCCCTAGCGTCCTTAAATAGATTTCCAATTTTTTCTTGTGAACCATGCACATAAATACTCGCAATATCAGAAGAAACTACTTTTATAAAGTTGTAGCCTGCTTCTTCTGCAAATCTTTCTGCAAAAAAAGTTTTACCACAACCGGGCGGACCATAAAGTAGCATTCCATTCGGTAAGCCAAGATTATGTTTTTTGTATTCTTCAGGGTTTTCAATCACATCAATCACATCATTTTTTAGCTGGTCTTTTAATTTCTTCATACCAGCAATAGCACTAAACCCTTTGCCTTTTTTTACGGAGGATGCTACTTTCTTTTTTTCCTCAATTGGTTGATTTACCATTTCTTTTATATCTTCAACGGCAATCTCTCCATTAAGTGATTTCAAGAATTCATCCACATTTTTAAATCTATTTTCAGGATCTTGTTGCAAAGCTTTCTTTATAATTTTTATAATAGAATCATCAAAATCTACTACTTTATTTTCAATATTTGGAAATGCTAACTGTTTCTTTCTTTCTTCTAATATCAACTCTTCAACATTTCCTTTACTAGCCCTATATTTAGATATTTCATTAGTCCATGGCATAATGCCAAATAGTAATTGATACATTATTACTCCAACTGAAAAAATATCTGATTGCGGTGAAAATATATTATTAAAGCATTCAGAAGCCACATAGTTTAAATCTAAACCTTCTTTATTGAACGCTTTTGTGGATGAATGAAATAATCGAGCATATCCAAAGTCAATAATTTTCGCTTCTGGTTCTTCACCTGATAAATCAAGCATTATATTTTGTGGTGTAATCTCATTATGAATAATAGGCGAAGGTAAATTATGCAAATAATTTAATCCCTTTAATACTCCAGTGATGATTTGTTTAATGTCGTAAACGGATGTGAGTGGCTCCCTTTTATTTTTTTCAAATAATGTTTCACCCGCAATTAAATCTAAAACTAAATATCCGTAGCGTTTATTTTCTAAAAATAACTCACCACTATCAACATACGTTAAAATATTGTTGTTTTTAAGTGTTCTTACAATCTCAATTTCCAACAAATTATTATCTGCATCAAAAGCTGAACGATGAAGTTTTGAGTAATTAAACAACTTAAGGAAATACAATTTTCCATTATTGCCCTTAACACGATATGTTTCAGCATTACTACCTTGCTTTATAAAAAGCAAAACTTTGTATTTTTCATTTATTGAAAAATTCTTCGCTAATATGTTTTGTTGCAGTGTGCTCATTTAATTTTGGTCAAATTCAGATTTAGAAATTTGTTTGCCTCCTGTTGCTTGCGGAACGCTAGATTCTTTAATAGAAAATGTTAAAGTCATAACTGAATAACCTGATGAATTATTAGTCACTTCAAATGGCTGACCTTTCCTATAGACTGGGTCTTTCCCTTGTAGAACAGCTTTTGTTTTTGTAAAATAATAGCCACTATTTGAGAAGTAAACGGTTTCGCTACCATATGCACCAATAGTTACAGTTTCGTGTAAAGTCCCTTTGCCACTGGAACCTTGCATAACTTTAACCGTCATTGAACGCATAGAATTATTTTCTATCGTCAATCTTGCTTGTGCACTTAAAGTATTTGCAACCAAAGACAAAAATGCAATAATTAATATTTTACTTTTCATATAGTTTAGGTTTGTGGTATATCTGTAGGTTGACGAGGGTCTGTTCTGTCAATCAAATCACTAATATTCTGGCATAATTGTTTTAATTGTTGAAGACTGCCTCCGTTGTTGATATTTGATTTAGCTTGATTAATATTTTCTCGTGCCCTAGAAGCATTAATCCATATTATAGTAGAAAAGTTATCGTCAGCATATTCGATAAAATTAGCTTCTCTTTCGCCATCATCAGGCATAACTCCTCCAATTATTGCTCTAATAAAGTCATCAATATTTTCAATAGTCTCTTTTGCCATCTGTGAATCTTCAGCAATAATTATTTGATCAACTTTTGTATTAAAGTCATGCAATTGAGCATTTACTTTTTGCATGTTTAAATTAGAACCTAAGCCACTACTTGATATTTGTTCAACTATCTCTTCTGCCTTGTAATAGGAGTCTTTTAACTCTTGTTTTGTTTTTGGCCATTCTACTTTATCGGCTTCGCCTTCAATGATTAATCTTATTTTTCTTAAATCATCGAGAATACGAATTTTGCCATTTTCATTTCCTTCTTCATTTTTGAAATCGCCTAGTAATATATTTAAATCCGAAATGCATTTGGCTATTATGGGCTTAGGATTCTCATCATTTAGGGCTTCTGCTTTTTGTATATCTGACTTAATTTCTTTTAATAACCATTTACCATCAACTTGAGCTGATTTTTCAATGACAACTTTAATTTCCTCCGTATGATTTAGTAAAGGGAAAAAAGCAGAACACGTTGGAGTTCCATTGTTATCGAACTTAAGTGTTACTTCAAGTTCAGAGTTAGCGGGTAAAACGCCTGGTATTGTTTCGCCTGTAATAATAACATCTACTACGTGATTGCTATGGAACGAACTTTTTCCAGCGGCATCATCCTCTCCCTGATAAAGGGGAATTCTTAAAACATCTGTTACCTTGCCACCAGTTATTTGTTTAGGTATTTTTAATTTGTTTGAAATACCAACTGCTCCATTTTGAATTTGATTTTTTTCCAAACCTTTTAATGGTTCAAACACTGATAATTTCTTTTGTTCATTCCAAACTTCAATTCCCCAAGCATAAGGCAATGGAGCATGAGGAGTTGTAATTCCTTCAAGTATTGTAAAGTTATTTGGTTGGCATTCTAATTTATTACCCTTGTCATCAGTTAAGTTAATTGTAAAATAGTTCGAAGTGTCTTTGTTTAATAATAAATCAATTAAAGATGCACGTTCACTAATTTGTTTTTTGTCGCTCTTAAATACTTTATCATCTCTATCAATAACAACAAAAAGATTTTCTGGAATTGCTTTTTTTGATGAGCCTTGTGCTAATTTTACATTTATTCTTACTTCCTCACCTACAACAGCCGCATCGTATTTTAAATCTAAAGCTATTGTGCCAACTGGAGGTGGTGGTGCCACAACTCCAATTTCTTTTGTGGAAGCGTATAATGCAGCACCAATAGCAACAGAAGTCATTTGATTTTTTGCAATTACATTTTCTGTTATTTGCTCCTTAAGCATATTCTGTACAATAGGCGAATATGTAGGGCCACCAACAAGTATTAAACACTCTAATTGAGAACCTTTTAAGTTATTTTTAGTCAGAATTTTCTTTGTAATGTCAATTGCCTTTTGATAAATTGGACTAAAAACTTCAGCTAATTGCTCCTGTGAAATAGTCATGTTTAAATTAAATTCAGTTCCTTCATCATCAGTTGCTCTTATATCACCAGGAAATGTTGCAATATCAGTTGTTGGGTTATCTGAAAGTTGAACCTTAGCATCTTCCGCATAACCTTTCATTGCATTACGTAATATTTCTTTTTTTGGCTCTTTTAGAAAGCTTTTAATCGAATAATTTTCATCTAAATAAGGAATTATCAATTTATCAACCATGGCTAAATCTAGATTCTTTCCTCCTAGATTATTATCTCCAGCAGTATCTATCACGGTCATAACACCCTGAACAACCTTCACAAGTGCCACATCAAACGTACCACCTCCAAAATCAAAAACCAGCCAAATTCCATCCTTGTTTTTCGCATCTAAACCATAAGCTATAGATGCAGCTATTGGTTCTTGAAGTAATTCCACTACTTCAAAGCCAGCTAATTTACCTGCTTTTATTGTAGCTTCATTTTGCGGAACTTTAAATCTTGCTGGAACAGTAATTACTATTGAATTAACATTTTCGTCTTTGACAAATGATTTCAGTTTTAGTAATATTTCCGCGGAAAGTTCCTCGGAAGTAAATTCTTTATTTAAAAACGAACTAGGATAGGGTATATCCGTACCCATTGTCGTTTTAAACTCTAAATATGCATTGGAGACTCCATCATTATTTAGTTCCAATGTTCTTAATTTTTCAGTTCTGTATGCTTTTGCAGCAGCAACCCCTTGAATTATACTTTTTCTTGGAGTAACAGCTATGCAAGAAGGTAGTGTATCCATTTGAACATCTGATTTTAAAATAACAGGTTTGCCATTTTCCATTCTTGCAATAGCAGAATTTGTTGTTCCTAGATCTATACCGTAGTCAATTTTAGTTCTCATATATTATTATTTTTTATTGTCCGATTGAAATTTCTACTTGTGCTGCTTGAATTTGCTCACCATTAAACTTCACTAATGGTTTTATGATTTTTGTGATTTTTTCTTCACCAGAATTTAGATTAGAGTCAATTGATTCACCTACAACAATAATGTTAAGACGGTCGTCATATTTTTGTCCTAGCAGATCAACAATTTCATATTTGTTAGCTTTGAAATTATCTATTATTCTTTTTACAGAACTTTTCAAAGCTATCGCCTCTTGTTTTGTTGGGTTAAGTGTATTTGCAAAAGCATTTATTCTGGTCACTTCATCAGCTACTTTGAGTGTTAATGAATGATCTTGCTCAGTAATAGTAGCTGGAGATTTGCCTTTGTTCAATTCAGAGATAGATGAAAATAATTGTTCAATTCCCGCAACTTGTTTGTTATACTCCTCAAACAACTTTTGCTCGATAGTAGTCAAGCTGCTTTTAGTGTTTTCTATTTCTTTGTTAATCTCCTTTTTAGAATTATCCAATTTATTGATTAATTCGGATTTGTCTGTTTCCTGCCTTTTTTTCCAAAAGAAGAACAAAACACCCGAAAGTAAAATTGCCAGCAAAACACCAATAATACCATAAAGTGAGTTTTTACTTAGGTCTTTACTCACGGTTTTAATTTTGCCATCACTGGCTACACCACTTTGAGTAATTTCATTAGTAAGGTCTGTTTTTGTTTGAGAAATTGCAATTTCGTTTGCAGCAATTTTATTTTCTAAACTATCAATTTGCTTATTTGTAGTTGATAATTTTAAATTTAATCCTTCTATTTCTTTACCTTGATTAGTAGCTTTAGTTTCTAAAACCTCAATTTTTTTAATCAAGGGAGTTATCTCTTTTTTTAGCTCTTCCGAAGTTTCCTGAGCGAAAGCACTTTGCGAAATTATCAGAAGGGCTGCTATTGTTATTTTTTTCATGTTAGTATTCTGTTTGTTGAAGTTTAACTTGTAAATCACTTATTCGTTTTTGTTGCAATTTTATTTGAGAGGCTTTTTCCTGTTCACTTCTAGTCTTTATTTGGCGTATCTTATTTTCTTGTTCCCTAATTTGAGAGTCTTTATCTGCTTGACTTCTTAAAAATTGCCATTCTTTTATCTTAGACATTTCATTATTTGCAGCATTAATTTCATTCTGAAAAAAAGTTTGATTTTGAATTTCTCGAAGTTTTCTTTCTGCTATAGTTTTTTCCTGTTGAACCTTTTCTTTTGGTGATAATGTAGATATACCTAATTGACCTGCAAGATTTTTAATACCATCTAGATTATTCTTATAGTGAGATTTGAGTGTAGCATTCATATCAAAACTCCCCATCTTAAATGTTATGTCCAAAGCAGTCTGTATCGAAGCCTTATCTGATGATAATGAAACACCGAATGAACGTCTATTTGATGCTTCAATAATTTCATTTACAGCTTGAACAAGCATATTTTGTGCATTTTGAACAACTGCACTACTAATGTTTAAATAAAACTCATCATTAGAACCAAGTGCTTTTTTTATTTCGATTAATTTAGGTTTGCAAGAATCAATTAAATCTTTTGCATTACTAATTGTGTCTGATAACGATTGAAATCTCTCTAATTTAGAACCTATGAAAGTCAACTCATCAGCAATTAATTTTTGTCTATCTCTATCAGGTTTTTCATCAATCCACTCCTGTAAATTCTCCGTATTCTCCTCACAACGCTGAGAAACAATATTGCCTACCGCAATTGAACTTGCTAAATCAAATAAATTCATTGATTCATCACTAGGGTCGAAATCTTCATCCTTAAACTCTTGAAAAAAATCAATCCCACATTGTAAAATTTCATTCGCCAATTTATCAGCAATATTTTGATATCTTATATCACTGGTATCAAGAACATTTTTTAATTGTTCAATACTTGCTTCGGTATTTTCATATAATTCCTTACCAAAAATTTCGGCATCTCTTTTATCAGCTTGTCTTTTTGTCTTTGTTTTTGAGATTTCATCCTCAATTTGCCTAATTGGCTTTTGAACAAAACCTTTTAAGAACTCTTCTTTAGCCGAAAAATTAAGATTATTTAGTATTGTTAAAAATCTATCAGTGCTAAAGTCCTCGTTTTTTTCAATTTCAGAATGAAGTTCTTTTAAAAAAATAAGCTGAAGTTCAACCTTGTTGGTTCTATTATTTTCATCAGTAGCAATTTTTACTAAATCAGCTGAAAAGTCGCTTTCAAGAAACTTTAGTTTTAGAGTAATAGCGTCTTCTAATATTTTTACAAATATTTTATTTCCTTTGAAAGCATTTGACAATAATAACGTAGATAAGTTATGAAGGCATGAAACGTTTCTCTTTGTAATTTCTTTCCCTTTAATAGCACTCGTCCAAATTTTTTGTGCTTCTTCCTTATCTCCGTTTTCACCTTTTAAAATATCAAATGCAGCATCATCATCTATTTCATTTCCCTTGTAAAACCAAAATAAAGAAGCGTTGATTTTACCACTTTCAAGATGTATTTTCGAAGCAGCAGCGTTTACTGTTTCTGTTGTCCTTTGAAGTTTGCTAATTACGGGGAAACTAAAATCTTCATCTGGTTCAACTTCAGCCTCGATTGATTGTCTTAGTCTATTTATTTGTCTTACTTGCTGCGGTGCAGTAGCCCCAACTAGTAAACCGATTACTCTATATGGATTATTCTTTATTTGCTGCATTTGTCAGTGAGTTTAACAGTTTCAAATTTAATTATTTATTGGTGCGTTGGCAAAAAATGGCTCTTTTGGTTTTGCGAAGGGTTGGCTTGTGTGTCGGGCAAAACCAAATGTGCCATTTGTGCGGCTGGCTAAAATTGTTTTTAAAAAATGTGCGGTGGAAAAAAATAAAAATACAGAAGCGTTGGCTTTTGGGTCGGTTGTCTGATGGTTCATTTGTCCCGTTACTTTAAGTTTATTTCTGTCGTTCATTCTTGTTGTGTCGTCTATTAGGCTTGCAGGTAATGCGGCGCTTGACGAAGTCCCGGACTGAGGGCGATGCGGTGCGAGCTTGCTCGCCTCCGCAGAGGAGCCCGCAAGGCCGGGTACCCGATTTCGTCAAACGCATGTTGGACGATGTTTTGTTC
>JAFDZJ010000079.1 GCA_018266965.1 Bacteroidota bacterium | reverse complement strand
GATAGACAGGTAAGTCTGGTCTTTTTTTGAAACTTAAACCATAGAGTTTTTCGGCAGCAAAGAAAACTCCTTTTTCCAAAACAGTTACTACTTCGAAATAGGGTTTTAATTGAGCCTCATCTAGGTCATACTTTGCTTTTCTTACTTGTTCTGCATAGAAATTCCAATCCCAAGGTTCCAGTTGAAAGTTTCCTTTTTGGCTATCAATAAGATTTTGTATTTCCTTGGCTTCTTGATTGGCTCTATTGGTTGCAGGTTTTGCAATTTTTGATAATAAGTCCATTGCTCTTTCCGGAGTTTTTGCCATTTGATCTTGCAATTTCCATTCTGCGAAATTTTTCTTACCAAGAATTTGAGCTTTTTTAAGCCTTAAGGCTGCAAGTTGTTGTAGCGTTTCTCTAGTATCATTAGCATCTCCTTTTTCTGCTCTAGTCCAAGAAGCTCGAAATAATTTCTCACGGGTTTTTCTATTTTTCAAATTTTGCAATAGTGGTTGTTGCGTTGTATTTTGCAATGCCAAAAGATATTGTCCGGGTTTTCCAGCAATTTTTGCATCTTCGGCAGCAGCAGCAATTTCATCATTAGAAAGACCATCGAGTTCTTTAACATCGGTAATCAAAAGTCCACCAGCTTTCCTAGCAGCCAATAATTTATTAGAAAATTGGGATTGCAAAGTTGCCATTTGTTCATTTACCTTTTTCAGTTCCATTTTTTTGTCGGCACTTAGGTTGGCACCAGCAATTTCAAACTGTTGTTCATAATATTCTACCAACCTCAAACTTTCTGGATCCAAATGCAATGAATTTCTGTCATTATACACAGCTTTTACCCTGTTGTACAATACATCATTCAAATAAATTTTATCCGAATGAGCTGCAAAAATAGGAGCATATTCCTCATCTAATTTTTGTAAATAATCATTGGTATTGGCAGAATTGATATTGGAAAAAACAGTAATCGCTCTTTTCAGATTTTGTCCACTGTTCTCCAAAGCCAAAATTGTATTGTCAAAAGTTGGTTTTTGAGGATTTTTAGTAATTGCCTCAATCTCTTGTATTTGTTCTGCTAATCCATAAGCAAAAGCTGGTTTGTAATGCTCATCTTTTATAATATTAAATTCTGGAGCTTGGTATTGCAGTGTACTTTTTCTTAATAAAGGATTGCTATTTTCAGTATTTTGATATTTTTCCATTTTGGTTGAATTAATATCATTATTTTGAGTGATTTTCACGGAAATACAACTACTGAGTGTAAGTCCAAAAGCAGAAATATAAAATATTGTTGCAATGTTTTTCATGAGTTTGCTATTTAATTAATTTTAATTGCCATTTTATTTTGGCTAAATATAATATTCGACTAATTATCAAAGTAAAAAAGACTTTACCAGCCTCCGGAAGCACCACCTCCGCCAAAACCACCGGAACCGCCTCCGCCAAAACCACCGAAGCCACCACCAGAACTACCGCCTCCGAATCCACCACCAAATCCGCCACCTCCAAAACTTCCCGGAAAAGGAAAAAATCCACCAGGATAATTTCTTCTCCCTCTCCTAGAAATCACTACATCTTCCCCGTCATTATAATTATCATTGTCATTGTGATTATTTTTAGAAATGATATATATAAAGAATGCAATAAAAATTATCACAATAATAAATGTTGAAAAATCGAAATCGGATTCCGGTTTGGTTTCTTTTTTTATAGGTTGAAATTTTCCTCTAACCGCATCCATAATGGCATTGGTTCCTTGGTCTATCCCTTCATAAAAATTTCCTTGTTTGAAATAGGGCGTAACCATATAGTCCAAAATTTGCCCCGCAGTAGAAGCCGTTATATATTGTTCGGCATCTCTCCCTTGTTGTATGGACATCTTTCTGTCGTCCTTGGCAATAAGGAAAACAATTCCATTATTTTTCTCCTTATTTCTAATTCCCCATTTCTCTCCAATTTGCCAAGCTGCAAAATTCACATCTTCGTCGTGAGTAGTTGGTATAATAACCACCTCGATTTGTACAGAGGTTGAGTCATTGAATTTTATTAATTTTTCGTTGAGTGTTTTTTGTTGGTTTTGGTCCAAAGTTCCAGTTTCATCGTATATAGGATACAGTACTGCTGGTTTTGGAGGCACTTGGAATTGGGCATTCAATACTTGTACGAAACCCAAAAGTGCCATTAAAAATACTATTTTAAGAAAAGGTAATTTCATCGGGTAATTCGTTTGGATTGTTTCCTAGTATTGGGAAATGTTTTTTTAATTCTTTTCCGGTTTCCAAAATTGCTATTTTCAAACCTTCAAAATATAGACCTTTTGCAAATTGTTGAGTAGTTGTGTCGTGCAGATTGTCCCAAAATGATTGTTTTACTTTTTCGTGGATACCAGTATCTCCAATGATAGTAAGGTATTTTTGATGAAAATTCACATGAAATAAAACTGCATTTTTTTCTTTTGTTTTGCCCAAACACAAATTTTTGAAAACATCAAAAGCCACAGAAGCATTGTCTGTGGCGTTATTGGTTTCGTTGTCCGTAGTTTGGTCGATATGCACACGGATTTCTCCGGTAGATTGGTGTTCAGCAGTTCTTATCGCTTCTACCAATTGAGAAATCTGTTGATCTGAAAATATATTTTTCATTATTCACCAAATACTTGTGGAGCTTTTTCAGCACCTGCTTCAGCTTTGAAAAGTGGTTTTTCCTTGAAATTGGTAAAGTTTGCCAAAATATTATTAGGAAATGTTTTTATATTGGTGTTGTACTCTTGTACTGCTCCATTATAATTTACAGTTTCAGCTCTGATACTATTTTCTATTGCCACATATTCTCTTTGGAAATTGATGTATTGTTGGTCGGCTTTCAAGTTGGGATAACTTTCTACTACCGCCATCAATTTGCTAAGTGCACCTCCCAATTCTCCTTGTGATGCTTGGAATTTTGCCATATCTGCTTCCGTCATATTGGTAGGATCAATAGTAACAGCGGTGGCTTTGGATCTTGCATTGATAACATCTGTAAGCGTAGTTTTCTCGAAGTTGGAATAAGATTTTACCGTTCTCTCCAAATTAGGAATCAGATTCGCTCTTTTTTGGTAAACCGTTTCTACATTGGACCATTTGGCATTAACATTTTGTTCTTGTTTTACAAAATTATTGTATCCTTTTTGGCCCCAAATAAATGCAAGAACACATAAAATGCCAATAATTATTACACTTAGAGGAATCATAATTCCCGCAACGAGACAGCCTTTGTTTTTCATTTGTTTGAATTTTTATTTAATGTTTGTGAAATCAAATATACAAATAATCTTATAAAATTCGTAAAATTGCAAAAATTATTTCAATGATTACACTTGTGGTTGCCATGGGAAAAAATGGTGAAATTGGACTGAACAATCAATTATTGTGGCACATGCCAAAGGATTTGCAACATTTCAAAAAAATAACTTCCGGACACCCTATTATTATGGGGAGAAAAACTTTTGAAAGCATCGGAAAACCATTGCCCAACAGAACCAATATAGTAGTTTCCAGAAAGGAAAATTGGTTTCAAGAAGGAATACTAATCGTTGGCAGCCTGAAAGAAGCCATAAAATTTGCCCAAAAAATAGATGAAAATATCATGATAATTGGTGGTGCAGAAATTTTTAAACAAACCATCGACATTGCAGACAAATTGGAAGTAACTCTGGTTGATGAAAAATTTTCGGCAGATACTTTTTTCCCATCTATTAATCCAAAAAAATGGAGCCTTTCTCATGAAGAGTTCAACGAGAAAGATGAAAAAAATCCTTATAATTTTTGTTTCCAAACTTTTGAAAAAATAAATTGAGAAGTAGTATTTTGTAACCCTTGATATCCCATACCATATCAGTATTTGGTATCCGATTGAATTTTATATCTTTGCAAATCCAAAATTAACCGCATGAATAAATATATAAAACTAGTTGTAGCCGCACTTTTGATGATTTTAGGAATCTATATGATGTTTTTTACTAGAAGTTTGGGTTGGGGAATTGTAGTGTTTTTACTATCAGCAATCCCAATTGCATTATTTTTCAAAAATGAATATATCTTATTGGCTTTTTGGCAATTAAGAAAACAAAACATGGAAAAAGCTGCTGATTGGTTGAAAGGAATAAAAAATTACACTTCTCAATTGCACAAATCTCAATATGGATATTTCCACTATCTACAAGGTCTAACTTTGGCACAAGAACATCCAAAAAAGGTAGAACCTCTTATGAGAAAAGCCTTGGAATACGGATTGAATATGAAACAAGACAGAGCCATGGCTACCCTAAATCTTGCAGCAACCGCAATTGCCGCCGGAAGAAAACAAGAGGGTCAAAAATTATTGGAAGAAGCCAAAAGGTTGGACAGTGCCGGTATGATGACCGACCAAATAAAAACAATGAAGGATCAATTGAAAATGCCTTCTATGCAGAAGCACATCCATAACCCTCACATGAGAAACCGTGGGAAATTCTTTTAAAAAAAATTAACTTCAAACTAATAAAAAAGTCTTAAACATTTCGTTTAAGACTTTTTTATACCTGAATATTTTCATTATCGTTATCATAAAATTTGGGCATTTGCCACTGAAATCTAACCGCCAAAGTCCTAATTCCTACTATTAATAATATGGTAAATACTTGTACAAAAGTATAAGAAAGTGAAGAAAATTTGATGAATAACAAAAAAACAATCCCTCCAACTATACAAGCAGTTGCATAGATTTCTCTACGAAAAATTAGCGGAATCCTATTAAGTAAAATATCTCGAATTATCCCACCAAAGCAACCCGTAATAGTACCAAGTGTTACACAAATTACAGGGTGCAATTCTGCACTCAATCCTTTTTGCAGACCAATAATGGTAAAAAGTCCCAATCCAAAACTATCAAAAATAAAAAGTGTAACTCGGAATTTCTTTTCAATAGATTTGAAAATCATTGCCAAAATAGAAGTAACAAAAATCAAAATACACATCCAAAAATCGTGCATCCAAAAAACAGGAACATCTAACAACAGATCTCTCACAGTTCCTCCTCCAACAGAGGTAATAAAAGCAATGATGAGTACCCCAAAAGGATCCAGTCTTTTTTGCATCGCTGCAAAACTACCAGACATGGCAAAGGAAACAGTCCCTAGTATCTCTATTATTTGATTGAATTGTTCGTGCATCTTAATTTCTGTACAGCTTACACTCTTACAACATCGGGAACCAAGAGTTCATACTCCCCACCGTGGGTAATAATTTCCCTTACAATACTACTACTAATGAAAGATTTGCCAGAGGAAGTAAGCAAGAAAACAGTTTCCAATTTCTTGTGTGCCAATGTCCTATTGGTATGAGCTATAGCTTTCTCAAATTCGAAATCTGCCGGATTCCGAAGCCCCCTCAATATAAATTGAGCTTCTTTTTCCAAACAATAATCCACTGTTAATCCTTCAAAAAAATCCACTTCTACATTATGGAATTGTTCGGTAGCTTTTCGGATAAACTCAATTCTTTTTTCCAAGGGAAACATATATTTTTTTTGAGAATTTTGTCCAATGGCAATTATTAATTTATCAAACAAAGGTACAGCTCTTTCAATAATATCGAAATGCCCCAAAGTAATTGGATCAAAAGAACCGGGAAATACAGCAATTTTCATAGATTTAGTTTTTAGTTTTTAGTTAATGCTTTTTCTACTTCGTTTCCGCACAAATCCATTATAGAGATTCCATATATTTTGGCTTGTTGTGGCAAGATACTAGCAGGAGAAAAACCAGGATTGGTATTCATTTCCAACATATATGGGACACCATCCATGATGATATATTCGCTTCTAGAAAACCCACTCATCCCAAGAGAATCGTATGCTTTTATTGCAATTTCTTCAACTTTTTTTCTAGTTTCATCATTTAGTCTTGCGGGAGTTATTTCTTCGGACTCTCCTTCATACTTGGCTTTATAATCGAAAAATTCATTTTTGGGTACAATTTCAGTGATGCCCAATACTATTGTTTTCCCTCCGAAATCTACAACTCCGACCGAAACTTCGGTTCCATTAAGAAAACTCTCCAAAAGTATTTCATCATCTTCTGCAAAAGCAAAATCGAAAGCTGGTTGTAGTTCATCTATCGTTTTCACTTTGGATATTCCCAAAGAAGAACCACTTTGGTTGGGTTTTACAAACAAAGGTAAGCCAAGTTCTTGAACAATTTTTTCTTCATTGATGGCATCTCCTTTTTTCAGATAGATGCTTTTTGCAGCAGGGATACCATATTTGGAAAGCACAGCAAGAGTATCTTTTTTGTTGAATGTAAGTGCACTCTGATAGAAATTGCAACCGGTATATTTCTGACCGATTGTATCCCAATAAGCCTGTAACTCGCCGTTTTCACCGGGCTTTCCGTGTATTATATTAAAACAAACATCGAAATTCAATTGTTCATTATTGTCCAAAGTAACAGAAAAGTCTCCTTTATTAATTGGAAACTTCGTTTCATTTTCATCTAGAAAATACCATTCATCTTTCAGAAGGATAACTTTAAAAAC
Source organism: Bacteroidota bacterium (assembly GCA_018266965.1). Lineage (GTDB taxonomy): Bacteria > Bacteroidota > Bacteroidia > Flavobacteriales > Weeksellaceae > Amniculibacterium. The sequence goes on along the minus strand of JAFDZJ010000079.1, from coordinate 4,314 downwards.
TTGATATTTTTCTCTATCCAATGAGTCGAAAATCAATTGACCACTTTTTAGTGACACTTTATATTCGTCGGAGTAACCTCCCATTACTACGGCTACATTATTTTTTCTCATGATTATTAGTCAACATTAATTGGTTGTAAAGGCAAAAATAAACAAATTAATTTTTTTTCATTAAATTTTTAAAGAAATAAGTGGTTTCAAAAAATAGAAAAGAAAGTGGAAAAATAAAAAATAATTTTATCTATATTTGCCTATTGTTTTAAAGACATCAAATATGTTAAAATCGCTTTTCAATTGGAAAGTTTTCCTTAATCTCATCATTGCCATTGTATTTTTTTTAGGATTAGTGTGGCTTACTTTTCGTTGGCTGGAGTTCCACACCAACCATGGTAAAGAGGTAGAGGTACCCAATGTAATGAACAAATCCGTGCAAGAAGCCATCAAGATTTTAGACGATGCAGGATTGGAATACGATGTGGATAGTTTGCAATACGACCCGAAATACAAACCATATCAAGTATTGAAAATTTGGCCATATCCAGGCTCTCATGTCAAAGACGGAAGATCAATAGAAATTCGTGTTAATCCAAAAACCTGGGCTCCTGTTGCTGTTCCGGATATATTGGACAGATACAAAGGATTAGCATTCCGACAATTGGACAGGGTTGGGCTAAAAGTTGGCGACACGCTGTACGAACCTAGCATACAGAGAGATGCGGTAATCCGTATGTCCTACAATGGACAAGATATAAAACCGGGTACTTTACTCCCAAGGTTTGCAGCCATAGATTTGGTAATAGGAGCTGGCCCAAAAAGAAATATTCCTGTACCCAATTTGGTTGGCTTAACGGTTGCTGAAGCAAAAGCAATTGTAAAACAAAATCTTTTCGAAATAGGACTAATAGAATTTGAAGATGGTAAAAAAGATGAAAGCGACATTATCTATTATCAAGACCCTGCAAGTGGAAGTTTAAGAGATCAAGGAATGCAAATAGACCTTTGGGCCAGTAAAAAAACTCCTGCGGAATTAGGAAACAAAATAAAAGAACTCAACGGTATTTATAGAATGAAAATCGACACTACCCTACCTCCTATTAGGTATGATGAAGTGGTGTATCCATCTGAAAAACCAGACAATCCTAATCCTGCAAAACCAAAAGAGAAAGAAAATACTCCTGTGGAAACTGCACCCGCTGAAAGTCCAAAAACAACAACTTCTCCCAAAGAAAAAACTTCAGCAAAAGCAGAGCAACCAAAGGTTGAAAAACCAAAAGCTAAAAAAATAATCGTAGAATAATAAAACATAAAGGCTTCTGAAATTTCATGAAGCCTTATTTAATTTAAAAAAAATATGTCAACTACCAATGAAGATGACGAATTGTTGAATGACGATTTTTCACTAGACCCAACACTACTAGAAGACGAAAACAAAGGTCTGTACGAACACCTAAATATAATTGTTGATAAAAATACAGAACCACAAAGGATTGACAAGTTTTTATTAATATATAGACAAAACTCATCACGAAACAAAATATCACAAACTTGCAGAGCAGGAAATGTAATTGTAAATGGTAAAGCTGTAAAACAGAATTATCGTGTAAAGCCAGGAGATGAAATTTCAGTTTTATTAACACATCCACCAAGGGAAAATGTCATCATACCACAGGATATCCCTATCAATATAATATATGAAGATGATGATTTGGTTGTTGTGGACAAAAATGCAGGAATGGTAGTACATCCGGGATTTGGAAATTGGGACGGCACTTTGGTAAATGCTTTGGCTTTTCATTTTGAAAAAAACAATCAAAAGTCCGACTTGGACAGAGTAGGATTGGTCCATAGAATAGATAAAGATACATCAGGATTATTGGTAATCGCTAAAAACGAATTTGCACTCAGCTTTTTGGCAAAACAATTTTTCGAAAGAACAACCAAAAGATTGTACTGGGCATTTGTTTGGGGAAATTTACAAGAAAATGAAGGAACCATAATTGGTCATATCGGAAGACACCCTAAAAACAGAATGCAAATGTCGGTATATGAAGATGGTAGCCATGGAAAACACGCAGTTACTCACTACAAAGTAATCGAAAGATTTCGATACATGACTTGGGTAGAATGTAAATTGGAAACCGGAAGAACCCACCAAATAAGGGCACATTTCAGGCATATTGGACATACTTTATTCAATGACGAAAGATATGAAGGTCATGTACCATTGCGAGGGGTAAATATTCCTAAATACAAGCAATTTATACAAAATATGTTCGAGGTTTTGCCTAGGCACGCTTTACATGCACACACCCTAGGATTTGTACATCCAACCACGAGAAAAGAAATGTATTTTGAAAGTCCAATGCCTATGGATATGGAGAATGTTGTAAAAAAATGGAGAAATTATTTAGAAAATTAAATTTATATCAAGTTTTTGTTTATATTTGTTGAATTGAAATTTAGATTTGTTATGAAAAAACTATATGCTATCGTGTGTTTAGCCTTTTTGTCCGGAGCTTACAATGCTCAAGAGACTTTACCATACTACCAACAATATCTGTTGGATGGGGATTTCTTATTCAATCCTGCACAGTATGGTAAGACAGATGACATCCATGTAAACCTCAATTATCAAAAGCAATTTTCAAAATTTGATGATTCTCCCAATGTACAATCCGTAGGAGTTCATGCTAACATTTATGATAGATTGGGTGCTGGTATTTCCATTTTTAGAGATGCCAATGGTCCAATTTCTTCTGGTGGAGTTACAGCTGGTCTTTCTTATTTCATCCCAATTTCCGATGAAGGAGAAAGAAAAGACCAATTCTCTTTTGGTACTAGTATAAGTGCTTACAATATGAATTTTGACTATACCAAAATAAATGTTCAAAACCAAAATGACCAACTATTGCAAGGAGATGGAAGCAAAATATTTATGGTATATGCTAACCTAGGTCTTGCTGCAACTTACAAAAATATTTTCGGAGGTGTATCGGTTAATGACATTGCTTTGTCCAATGACCAATCCATAGTGAATGGTGTAGAACCTTCGCCAATAAAAATATTTTTGAATTTGGGATATGACTGGCATTTTGCAGACAATATGTATGTAACTCCACAAGCCATGGTAAACTTGAACACCAACTCATCTAGAACTATGGATATGAGTTTGTTGGGTACTTTCTACAACGACACTACTTCCTTTTCCGCAGGTGCTAGTTTCAGATATGTACAAAATAGATACGACAATCAGTCTTTGGAAATATCGCCAGTCATCAAAGCGAAATTCAATCGTTTTGTTTTTGGAGCAACCTATAACATCGGACTTTCCGATATACAAAAATATGGTGGAAACAGCTTTATGCTAGGTGTAGGATACAATTTTGAAAATGTACTGAACAGAAGAGGTTTCAGATACTAAAAAAATAATTTATAAATTTGCAAACTCCGATTTCGTTCGGAGTTTTTTTTATGATATACATACATATCCCATATTGCAAACAAAAATGCAGTTATTGCAATTTTCATTTTTCTACATCTTTACAATCCAAAGATGATTTTCTATTGGCATTGCACAAAGAAATCGAGTTTAGAAAACATGAACTTCCCAACAATAACTTACAAACACTATACTTCGGAGGAGGAAGCCCATCAATTCTTAGCATTGGCGAATTGAATAGAATAATAGAAAAAATCCAAAAATATTTCCATTTCAACAATGATATTGAAATTACATTAGAAGCCAATCCCGATGATCTAAACAATAAATATGTAAAAGAATTAGCACAAACACCCATCAATAGATTATCTATCGGAGTACAAAGTTTTCATGATGAAGATTTGCAACTTATGAATAGAGCTCACAATGCAGCTCAAGCAGACTCTTGTATAAAAAGAGTACAAGATGCTGGTTTAGAAAATATTAGCATAGACCTCATCTACGGAAATCCATCCGCAAATTCTGAAATATGGAAAAACAATTTGCAAAAAACTATCAACTTACAAATTCCACATATCTCTTCTTATGCTTTAACAGTAGAACCAAAGACAGCTCTCAACCAATGGGTGAAAACAGGAAAAATAAAATCTCCAAATGAAAATCAACAAAATGAAGATTTCTTTTGGATGTCTAACTTCTTGAAAGAAAACCGTTTTGAACATTACGAAATTTCCAACTTTGCTCTTCCCAATTATTATTCCAAACACAATACTGCATACTGGCAAAACCAAGCCTACCTAGGTCTTGGACCTTCTGCTCATTCTTTTGATGGCAATAGGAAAAGAAGCTGGAATGTATCCAATAATATACAATTT
>JAFDZJ010000078.1 GCA_018266965.1 Bacteroidota bacterium | reverse complement strand
TCGCAAGAGCGGTGTACAAATCACCTGAAAATATTTTTTTTGATGAAGCAACCAGTTCTCTCGATGCCAATAACGAAAAAATAATTATGCAAAATTTAGAACAATTTTTTCTAGGCAAAACTGCGGTTGTTATCGCACATAGACTTTCTACCGTGAAAAATGCCGACAATATAATTGTGCTGGACAAAGGAAAAGTGGTAGAACAAGGTAACCACAAAGAACTTGTCTCACAAAAAGGCGAATATTATAGATTAATAAAAAACCAATTAGAACTTGGAAACTAACCGAGATATACTAGACAATATCCAACTTCGTTCGGAAGAAGTACAAGACATTCTTTCGCAACCACCTCATTGGCTTATCCGTTGGGGAAATACCATACTTCTGGCAATACTTGTTATGGTTATCATGATGAGTTGGTTCATAAAATATCCGGAATTTGTACCCGCACCCATCATCATCACAACCGAAAATGCACCGGAAAAACTACTTGCCAAAACCACAGCCAAAATAGAAAAAATATACATTGCCAATCAACAAATGGTGGACAAAAACCAAATACTGATGGTGCTGCAATCCTCGGCTAATTACCAAGATGTACTCCTGCTGAAAAATATTTTAGACGATATGCAAACTGGCAATGTAGCCAATTTTCCACTGAACAAAACTTCGCATCTAAAACTAGGAGAATTGCAAATGGACTACAATGTTTTTGCTAAAGCCTTGCAAGAAGAAAAATCTTTTCAAAAACTACAACCCTACTCTCCAGAACAACTTGCAATTTCCCAAAATGAAGTGGAAACCAAAACTAGGATGGCAACACTAAAACAACAATTAGGGCTGGAACAAACAAAATTTCAATTGTCCAAAAAAAATTATGACCGTAGCCAACATCTTTTCGAACAAGGTGTACTATCTGCACTAGAAATGGAAAACGAAAAAATTAAATTTCTACAAGCAGAACAAAATGTTAGAAACCTACAACTGTCGGTATCACAAACACAGGAAACCATTAGCAATCTGTATAAAAACAAAAGCAATACCCATAATACATTGCAAAAAGATGTCTTGAATTACCAATTGCAAAGCACACAATCGTTGGAGCAACTAAGGAAATCTTTGAAACAATGGGAACTCAACTATCTCATTACCTCATCTACCAAAGGTAAGGTTAGCTACCAACAAATGTGGGGCGAAAACCAAATGGTAAAATCCGGCGATGCTATATTTACCATTTTGCCTAGTGAAAACCAAAGATTGGTAGGCAGAATGTTTGTCCCAGCAACCAATGCTGGAAAAATTGTAAACGGAGAAAAGGTACTGATAAAACTAAATAATTTCCGATACCAAGAATACGGAATTGTCCAAGGAATGGTACAAAATATGGCATTGTCTCCAGACGAAAAAGGAAATTATTTTGTGGAGGTTATCCTGCCCAAAGGTTTGCATACTTCTTATAATAAAACGCTAACTTTCGACAAAGAACTAAGTGGAAATGCTGAAATTGTAACCCAAGATTTGCGATTATTACAAAGCCTTTTTTATCAATTCAGAAAATTATTAGGATACCAAGCTTGATGTTTAAAATGAATTTAAAATTATGTGTTCTCCTATTTTTTTTAATGATTTCCATACGAATATCATCGCAAAAATTGTGGACTATAGAGGATTGCATCAGCTATGCGGAAAACAATAATTTGAGAATAAAGCAATCCAAAATAAATATAGAAGCACAAGAAAATATACTCAAAATTTCGCAAAAAGATTATCTCCCAACTATCGGAATTTCTGCTAACGGTAGCATGAATTTTGGGCAAAATGTGCTATTGGGAACTTTACAAAGAAACGATAATTTTTCGCATAACCTTTCTGCCAATGCTAGTATAAACTTGTACAATGGTGGAAGAGTTTCTAAAACGATAGCAAAAAACAAGTCCGATTATTCCGTTGCCCAATACGATTTCGAAAACACAAAGTACGAAATAAATTTGCAGCTCATACAAAATTTTCTACAAATACTTTTACAAAAAGAGATTTACAAAATAAATTTGGAAGCCAAAAACTACGCCCAAAAAATGTACGAAAAAACGAGGCTTACAACCGAAGCGGGTATTACTTCAAAAGCTATAGAGCAAGAATCTTACGCCGAAATGATACGGAAAAACCAATTGTTGGAAAACGCTATTAACGAAATAGACAAAGCCAAGTTGCAACTAACCTCACTGTTACAATTAGAAAATTATCAGGATTTTGATGTTTCGGATCTACTAGAATCATCTGATTACACAATGCAAAATATTGACATAGAAAAACTTATTACAGAAGCCTATCATAACAATCCAAGTGTACAAGCTGCAAAGCAAAAAATACAATCCGCAAAGCAACAAACAGAAATTAGCAAAACCAACTATCTTCCTTCTGTAACGCTTACCTCGGGTATTGGTTCTTTTTTCTTTCAATATTTCAATAAAGATTTCAATAGTCCTGTACCTTTTTGGCAACAGTACAATACTAATTTTGGTCAGCAAATTGGAGTTTCTGTAAGCGTACCTGTTTTCAACAAAGGAAATGCAAAATTACAGCTACAACAAGGATACATCAATCAAAAAATTGCAGAAAATAATTTAGAAATTACCAAACAACAACTTCGGACGAATGTACAAAAAAGCTATCTGGATTACGAGTCCAAACTGAAAAATCACAAGGCAATTTTAGCTTCCATGGAAGCTACACAATTGTCTTTTTCTTACGCCGAGAAAAGTTTTTTGGCAGGTAAAATCAATATTTATGATCTCAACACTGCGAAAAATAATCTGATGGCTATTGAAGGAAACTTGGCACAATCCAAATATAATTTGATTTTTGGTCGTTTCATTTTAAATTATCTAGTGT
>JAFDZJ010000077.1 GCA_018266965.1 Bacteroidota bacterium | reverse complement strand
GAGTGGAAAGAATATCGAAATCCCATACCATAAAAAAGCGTAACACAAAAAAATCTAATCCACCAATAAGCAATTAGGTAATCTTTTTTGCGATAGGAAAGTATATAGACAGGGACTATACATATAATAAGCAATACAAATGCGAGAAGCAAAAACCAAAATCGCCAAATATAGTTGAGTACTCTTGTCATGGTTGTCTTTGTTAATCCTAATTAATTATTGAAAATAACCTTTTTCTTTAATGAATAATTCAAAATAGAAACGACGACAATAGCTGAAATCTTGCTCATGATTTCCGGGCTGAATGTAAATACAGGCGTTTTTAAATTTTCCTGAAATACAAAAGTGAAAAATAACTGGAAAAATAACAAACTGAAAATTGTAGATGCTACGGATAATGCCATGAAATAAGCAAATTCTCTTTTTTTGGAATGTTTGCCTCTTTCAAAAACAAACCAAATACTAAAAAAATAATTTGAGATAATTCCGCACGAAGTGGATAGTATGTTACTAAACGGATAATGAATACCCCAAAGATTGGTTTCGCTAGGATAGTAAAGTGGTAATATACTACTGAAAATCTTGAAAGAACCGATTTCTATTATAGCACTAAGACCTCCTGCCAGGATAAAGAAAAAAATTTGTTTTTGCTTGAGTATTAACTTTTTCATACAGACCAAAAGTCTGCAAATTTATTAATAAATGTTAAAAATTAATTAATTTTTTCAAATAAATATTGTGGTATTGTTTTTATAATTAATTTTAATCATTCAATTTTTGGTTTTTTCATTCTATCGATATTTTTTTTGAATTATAAGTTTATCGGAATGTTATTGTCGTATTCCAAGGATTGAAAAATTAATATTGCTAAATTTATAACTATGAAAAATCAAAGACCGTATCGGAAATTCAAGTTTGTGCCAAAAAAAATAGATGAATTGGACGAAAAAGACCATTCTTTCAAAAGGATTTTTTCGGAATACGAATGTCTTACAGACGAGTTGTGGTCTTTGCAAAATACGGAAGATGCTTCTGTAACAGATGATTTTTTGGAAGCAGTTTTGTTACAAAAAGATTTTTTGGAAGAAACAATAGAGAGAATTATTAGTACAGAGAATTTCCATTAATATCAATAAAAAAATCGTTCTCTGAAAGTTTCAAAAAACGATTTTTATGGTTTGTGTAGTCGGATTTTAGCTTTTCACAAATTGCATTTCTCCAGCTATTCTTACATCATCGCTTACTAGGACACCTCCTGTTTCCAATGCTGCGTTCCAGTTTAGTCCAAAATCACTTCTTTTTATTTTCCCTTCAAAAGAAAATCCTGCTTTTGTATTTCCCCAAGGATCTACATTGATTCCGCCAAACTCAATATCCAATTTTATCGGTTGTGTAACTCCGTTTATAGTTAGGTTTCCAGTTGCTCCATCTGACATAGAATTGCTAGTAAATATGAATGTTGGATTTTTTTCTACATCAAAAAAATCAGCACTTTTCAAATGATTGTCTCTATCCGTATTATTGGTGTCGATAGAATTGGTGTCGATACTGGCAGTAACTTTTGCATTTTTGAAAGTGTCGTCATCAGAAATTATTTCGGAAGAAAAAGAATTGAAATTTCCTTTTACATTAGAAATCATCATGTGTCTTACTTTGAAAGTGATTTCGCTGTGTGTAAGGTCTAGTTTCCAAGTGGTACTCATAATATTTATTTTATTGGTTTTAATGATGCAAAGGTAGGAAGAGTTGATTGTTATGCCATTGACCTAGGATAAGAAATTATTTTAAGTAAAACATTGAAAGTTTAAAATTAATTTAATTCAAAACAAAATACTAAATGATTTATTTGTTTTTATTTTGTCGAAAATTTACTTTTGCAGAAAACTAAACTATGAATTTGAAACTTACCCTTTTAGGAATATTTTTTAGTATTAATATTTTTTCGCAAACGAAAGATTCTACTGCTTCAAAAGATAATTTTGACTTTGAAAAACCTGTCTTTCATTCCAAAGAAATAATAGTACCCGCTACGATGATGTTGGCAGGGGTAGCTATCAATGGAAACCAGGACAATAGTATAAAAAACCAAGTGAAAGATTGGCGAAATGACAAAATGCCCAATTTCCGAACTCATATTGATGATGTCTTGCAATTTGTCCCATATATATCGGTTTATGGATTGGAAATGCTAGGGATGAAACCCGAGCATGATTGGAAAAATCAAACTGCAATTTTGGTAAAAAGCCATATCATCAATCTAGGTGTTTGTTATATTATTAAAAAAGCAGTTCATGACACTCGTCCGGACAATACGGCTCTTTCATTTCCTTCCGGACATACAGCCGAAGCATTTGCAGGAGCAACAATGGTGTCTATGGAGTATGGTAAAAGATACAAGTGGGTACCTTATGCAGCTTTTGGTACAGCATCGGTTGTTGGTGCATTTAGGATTGCTAATAACAGACATTATCTTTCCGATGTGCTTTTTGGTGCTGGTTTGGGGATTTTGTCCACCAAATTGGCTTATTGGACTCACCAATACAAATGGAATAAAAATAAAACTCCAACGACTTGGACTGATCCTTTGGATGGGAAAGTTTACTCAAAATAATTATTACTTCTTATGAAATATTTTCTTATTGTATTTTTGTTTAGTTTGTCAATAAATTCAACTCTGAAAGCTCAATCTAATGAAGACAGTTTGGGGGTAAAGAAAGATACCATCAAATATCAAATTTATAAAATTTCCGAAACTGAAAATTATCAATATCGAAAATTAAAAATTTCGGATTTGTACAAAACTATTCCAAAAAACATTCTCAATACTGCAAAAGATATGGTAAGCAAAGAAGTCTATCCCTATTCTATTGCTGCGGTTGGTGCTACTGCTGCATTGGTTCCTGTGGATCCTTTTTTGACTAGAAATGCTAGGAGTTTTGGAAAACAAATTGGTTTTGAATATGACCATAGTTATAGGCATCAATTCGCACCAGCTAATGTCAATACGGCACTTTATTTTATGGGAAATGGAACAGCAGTTGTCTTGATGGGGGTTGGTTTTGCCTCGTATGGTTTCATTGCCAAAGATTATAGAGCACAATCGGTATCTGCACAGTTGGTGCAAAGTATTATTGTATCTGGAGTTTTTTCGCAAACGCTAAAAAGAATTACAGGCAGAGAAAGCCCATTTATTACCACACAAGAAGGTAGAGAAAACAGTAGTTGGCATTTTTTTCCTAGTTTTGCAGCGTACCAAAAAGATACTTCTAGGTATGATGCTGTTCCTTCCGGACATCTTACTACAGGACTTGCAGCGTGGACAGTAATTGCCGAAAATTATCCGGAATACAAGTGGATAAGACCTGTTGGTTATACTGTATTGGGACTGATGTGTTTCGAAATGGTACAAAGTGGTGTACATTGGACTTCGGATTATCCAATTGCAATATTGTTTGGCTATCTGATAGGAAAAAATATTGCCAAATCTGCCATAAAAAAAGAAACCACCACCAATCTTTCCGATTATAGAACAAAGTATAAACTCAATTTTTCATCGTCTTCATTGGGAGGTATCCAAACTTTTGGGGTGAATGTTGTTTTTTAAAATTTTATTTTCAGACAAATTTCTTTCTTTGTATTCTCACGGCATTTAGGATAGCTAGCAAGGCAACTCCAACATCTGCAAATACTGCTTCCCACATTGTTGCAATGCCACCAGCACCTAGGATTAGGACTATGGCTTTTACACCAAAGGCTAGGAAAATATTTTGTTTTACAATTTTCTTTGTTTCTTTTCCTATTTTTATGGCAACGGCTATTTTGTAAGGATTGTCATCTTGTATTACAATATTGGCAGTTTCTATTGCAGCATCGCTTCCCAATCCTCCCATGGCAATTCCAACATCGCTAATAGCAATTACAGGAGCATCATTAACACCATCGCCTACAAAAGCAACCGTTTCGTTGTTGGATTTTATTTTTTTCACTTGGTTTACTTTGTCTTCTGGCAAAAAGTCTCCAAAATAATTGGCGATGCCAAGTTGATCGGCTACATTTTTCACTACTGCGGTTTTGTCGCCACTCAACATGGTTGGTTTTACCAAAAGTTTTTTTAGTTCGGCGATACATTTTTCGGAGTCTGGTTTTATCTTGTCGGCGATAGTTATGTAACCAGCAAATTTATCTTTATAAGCTAAAACAATTATTGTTTCTACAATCTGTTTCAAATTTTCTGGATATATTATTAGGAATTTGTCCAATAATTTGAAATTTCCTGCCAAAAATATATCATTACCGATGGTAGCTTTCATACCATGACCTGCAATTTCTTCGATAGTAGAAATGGTAATATCGGATTTTATTTCTCCTACAAATTCGTGTATTGCAGTTGCAATAGGGTGGGTGGATTTGTTTTCGATAAAGTTGAGAATGTCTAATATTTCATTTTTGTCGAATGATGGTTCTATCCTAACATCTTTTACCTTGAAAACGCCTTCTGTCATGGTTCCGGTTTTGTCCATTACTACATTTTTTATTGAGGCAATGATGTCCAAATAATTACTTCCTTTGAAAAGGATACCGTGTCTGCTTCCGGAACCTATTCCGCCAAAATATCCCAATGGTATGGAAATAACCAATGCACAAGGACAAGAGATTACAAGAAATATCAAAGCTCGATAGAGCCAGTCTTTGAAAATATAATTGTCAATAAACAAATATGGTAGCAATGTAATTGCGATGGCTAATCCTACAACTATTGGAGTATAAATTTTAGCAAATTTTCGGATAAACAATTCGGTAGGTGCTTTTTGTGTGGTTGCATTTTGTACCAATTCCAATATTTTGGAAAGTTTGGAGTCCTCAAAAGCGGTGGTAATAACAATTTCCGAAACCGAGTTCATGTTTATCATTCCTGCTAATACAGGGTCTTCTTTTTTCTTGGTGTCCGGTTTGCTTTCTCCGGTAAGAGCTGCCGTGTTGAAAGTAGCAGTTTCGGATAACAATTTCCCATCAAGAGCGAGTTTTTCTCCTGGTTTTAGTTGTATTATTTGTCCAATTTTCGCTTCTTTGGCTTGTATAGTTTTTGTTTGTTTGTTGTCCAATATTGTAACTTCGTCGGGTCTTTGATCCAATAAAGATTTGATGTTGGATTTAGCTTTTGCAACTGCCATTTCTTGGAAGGCTTCTCCTATGGAATAAAATAGCATGACAGCAACGCCTTCCGGAAATTCGCCAATAGAAAATGCACCTATTGTCGCTAGGG